>CABVDD010000029.1 GCA_902497095.1 uncultured Faecalicoccus sp. | reverse complement strand
GCTGATAGGCATCCAGGATAGCCTGTGCCAGGGCCACTTTTTTAGGATCTCTTTTTTTTCTTACCATTTCCATATTTCCTTTTCTCCTTCTATGATAGCATGAAGCTATAAAAAACCGTGTGAGCTGAGCCGTACGCTCTCAACTTACACGGTTTATATTACACTCTCAAAAGAGCTGAAACGCTCAGATGATCTGTAAAAATCATCTATTCGTTACAGCCCCTTTATATTTGATTCAGTGTTATTTATATGGATTTAATAAGAAACTGTCATATCATGTGTGATACCAAATGCACTAGAAACCAGATGGATATCAAAACAGTCTTTATTTTTACTTTGATAGTTAATAGCTGCATTATCAAAAGTAAATCCAACATTACATTCAATGCTTTGTTCAGGATCTAAGTATTCTACCATATACCCAAACGCTTTTCCTTCTATCGGATCTGTTTTAGGAGCAAGACCATTTGTAGTAAAATCTATTTTTTTGAGTTCTTCTTCATTCATTGATGAAAAATCACCTTTATCGGTATAATTTGTTAATAAGATTCCATTTAAATCGGCTTTTGGAACTAAATATGGAACAACGATCTGCTGATCGGTTTTATTGGTATACGTTATTTTTAGATCTGATAAAGTAGTTTTTCCATTTTCAAATTTTGCTTTTACATCTTTTGCATTTACTTCTATCTTTAAAGCATTATCTTCATACATTGTAAACTTTAGATCATCAGATTCTTTTATATCATGATTTGTAGCTTTTCGAATATTTACACTGTTAAAAGATAAAAAATCATCGGACTCTTTAAAATAGAATCCCATATCCTTTTGATTATTGTTTGGAAAACCAATATATCCATATACATAAGCTGTTTGTTCTGGTAAAACAGTTGTAATTGGCATAGATTCATGCTGATCTATAGGGTTTAAGTGCTCCTCACCGTTATCTGTAATAGAATATACTACATCATTGGTTGAATAAGTATCATCTGAATCATTCGTTATTGTGGCCATATAGTAATAATAAATAGAATTAGATTCATCATTTGTAATGGTCATTACATCTTTCAATTCAAAAGTGACATCTTTTTTTAAAGATACTGTGGGATCTTTTGTTTGACAACCGGAAACTAAAAAAAGAATAAAAACAGAACATACTATAGAAAGTATTTTTTTCATAGATCATTTCTCCTCCTATTCTTGTATCTGGAAACGTTTGAATAAAGCGTTTCTAGCCTTTTCTTCAAAGGTATTATCTAAAGGTTTTAAATCATTTTGTGAAAAATCAGGATTCCTTTTTTGTAATGCTTTAGTAATGACAAAGTCTGCAACATCCGGATTTTTAGGCAATAATGGACCATGTAAATATGTTCCAAGTATCTTTCCATCATAAAAGCCTTCATATCCGGCATCAAAAGAATTTCCAAAACCTTGTATAACTTTTCCTAGTGGATGTTTAACATTTAATGTTTGTCCGCCATGGTTTTCAAAACCTACAATTTTAGTTTGCAGATCATCCAATTTTGCGTCAATAATTATATTTCCAATACAGCGTGTCCCTGCTTTTCCAGTATCTGTATAATAGTCATAAAATTTAAGACCTTCAATTTGAGATCCATCGGCGGCAATATAATATTGTCCAAATAGTTGATATCCACCACAGATCAATAAAATAAATGTTTTTTCATCAATTGCTTTTTTGATATTGTCTTTACGCTGTAGTAAATCTGGAATCAAGCTAATTTGTTCTTTATCTGCACCACCACCTAAAAACACTAGATCAAAACTAGAAAGATCTTTATTTTCACCAATGCCGCAAGTTTCTAAATGAAAATGTATATTACGATCTTCACATCGCTTTTTTAATACCATCATGTTTCCTTTATCTCCATAAAGGTCCATGATATCATGATACATCCAGCATACTTTTATAGATAAGTTCATCTAGACATCTCCTTTACTATGGCATTTCTAGTTGGCAATAAGGCAGTATATGTGGCAATCGCATAACATTTTAAATGACTAGAAAGACAGGAGTGGATTGCCTGCTCAATAGATTCGGCAATTTCTATAGTTCCTGAATAATTTTCATAATAAATGCGTAACGCCATATCATAGGCTCTACTGCCGGTGCACACTACTTTTTTGGTTGTTGGCTTACAAATCTTTTCAAAGAAAGTATCATAGATCCAACTTACATCTGTTCCATCTTGTTCATGATCGTTTAAGACAATACATACAACTTTTTCTTTTTCATCTTTATCTATGACCTTCATAACTTCATTAGCACCGGTTGGATTCTTGATCAAATTTAAAATACACTCTTTTTGTTCGTTTTTAAAATGTTCATTTCTTCCTTTTGGCTGTGGTGCGTGTTGAAAGACATATAAAACATATTTCATATCAATGTGTAAATATTGCGCAATCGCAATAACGGCTGCACAATTATACATCGAATACATACCTTCATATGGAGAATGTATTTTTTGATGATGATATTCAAAAGTTTCTTCTTTTAAATCAATATTTTGTAACATTACATCTAATTTTGGTGTTTTAAAATCACAATGTGTACAATGGAAAGAACCAATATGAGAATATTGATAATAATCATATTCCAATTTATGCGCACATTTCGGACAAAATTTCCCTTCACTGGCTTCTTTGGTCATCTTTGTTGAATATTGATTTTCATCAATTCCAAAAAAAGTGCAGTGTGCTTTAGGTGCACAAAGAGCAAAACGCAATACATTTGGATCATTACCGTTTAATATTAATTCTTGATCATAATCTGGTAAGACATTTTCAATAGAATGAATTAATTGTTCCATTTCTCTGGCACGATCGAGTTGATCTCTAAAAAAATTATTTACAACTAATGCGCTAACAGGAATATATGGAAGAATATGTCGAATGTTCAATTCATCAACTTCTAGAACGCATGCATTGGCTTTTACCTTGCCACTTAATGTAGATTGCGTTAATAAGGTGGTGACAATACCTGCTTTTAAATTGTCACCTTTTCGGTTTGAGATAACTTGATATCCAGATGTAGTTAAAAGATCGGCTATCATGTTGGCGGTACTGGTTTTCCCGTTGGTTCCAGTTACTAGAATAATAGGACCATGAAAAGACAATTTAGATAAAATTTGGGAATCTATTTTTAATCCAATTGATCCTGGAAGAGATCCTCCACGACCAATCAATCGTAAAAGAAAGGCACTTATTTTTGTCGATACTATCGATAATGTTTTCATATTACACACTCCTGCCTTTCATTATACAATAACTGTTCTGCAGTATCCACAGGATAACCACATGGATAAAAAATTAATGCATTTTTTCATCCATGAAAATAATCGAACCATATCAAATTGACATTGAATTGCCCATTTTACTAAAGTATAATAGTACTGTTACAAATGGAGGATAAGGACATGAAACAAATGGACATGATTTACGAAGGTAAGGCCAAAAAAGTCTATGCCACTGACGATCCAAACTGTGTGATCGTTGACTACAAAGATGATGCAACTGCATTTAATGGTCAAAAGAAAGGTACTATTGTTGGAAAAGGTGCCATCAATAACCGCATGACAAACTATTTGATGAAAGTTTTAGAAGAAAAAGGTGTACCCACACATTTTGTAGAAGAATTAGATGATCGCCGTACTGTGGTAAAACGCGTTTCGATAATTCCATTGGAAGTGATTATTCGTAATAAAGCAGCCGGTAGTTTTTCAAAACGTTTAGGCATTCCAGAAGGATCTGAGTTAAAGTGTTCAACTTTAGAATTCAGCTATAAAGATGATGATTTAGGAGATCCACTGATTAATTCTTATATGGCAAAAGCAATTGGTGCTGCTACGCAGGAAGAAATTGACACGATAACAAAATATGCCTTTATTGTGAATGATGTACTTAAAGATTTCTTTGCACAGATTGGAATCGAATTGATTGACTTTAAATTGGAATTTGGAAAAACTAGCGATGGACAAATTGTTCTTGCGGATGAAATCAGTCCAGATACATGTCGTTATTGGGATATGAAAACTGGAAAACACTTAGATAAAGATACATTCCGTCGCGATTTAGGTGATCCAGAGGGTGCATATCAGGAAGTCTTTAAACGAATGGGGTTTGGTGAATAGAATGAATGAATTTTACCAATCTCCCCTGTCGCAAAGATATGCTTCAAAAGAAATGCAGGCTATTTTTTCCAATGATAAAAAATTTAAAACATGGAGAAAGTTATGGATTGCGCTTGCACAAAGTGAAAAAGAATTAGGTTTAGATATTACTGATGAACAGATTGAAGAATTGATTGCTCATAAAGATGATATAAATTATGATGTGGCAAAAGAACGTGAAAAAATCGTACGTCATGATGTAATGTCACATGTATATGCTTATGGTCAACAATGTCCTAAGGCTAAAGGAATCATTCATCTAGGAGCTACTTCTTGTTATGTTGGTGATAATACGGATCTGATCATCATGCATGAAGCTTTGCGATTAGTACAAACTAAGGTTGTCAATATATTAGCTGAGCTTAAGAAATTTGCTTTAGAATATAAAGACATGCCATGTTTGGCATTTACGCATTTTCAGCCGGCACAACCAACCACTGTTGGTAAACGTGCCAGTCTTTGGGCTCAAGATCTATATATGGACTATTTGGAAATTGAGCATCTTTTGGAAAATAAGAAATTATTAGGCTGTAAAGGAACCACAGGTACGCAGGCAAGCTTTATGGAACTTTTCGAAGGTGATACAGATAAAGTAAAAGCCTTAGATGCCAAGATTTGTGAAAAACTGGGTTATGATTCTTATTTCCCTGTTTCTGGACAAACTTATACACGAAAATATGATACGCAAGTTTTAAATGTTCTTGTTGGTATTGCACAAAGTGCTCATAAATTTAGTAATGACATTCGTTTATTACAACATATGAAGGAGATTGAAGAACCATTTGAAAAAGGCCAGATTGGTTCTAGCGCAATGGCTTACAAACGTAATCCTATGCGATCTGAACGTATTGCTGCCTTAAGTAATTATGTTATATCAGATTCATTAAATCCAGCCATTACTGCCAGCACACAATGGTTTGAAAGAACTTTGGATGATTCTGCAAACAAACGAATCAGTATTGCCGAAGCTTTTTTGGCAACAGATGGTATTTTGGATCTATATTTAAATATTACAGATGGTTTGGTAGTTTATCCCAAAGTTATCGAATCAAATTTACAAAAAGAACTTCCTTTTATGGCAACCGAAAACATTATGATGGATGCCGTAAAAGCTGGTGGTGATCGTCAGGAACTTCATGAACTGATTCGTCAACATTCTATGGCAGCTGGAAAAGTGGTCAAAGAAGAAGGAAAACCAAATGATTTGATTGATCGAATTGCATCAGATCCAAAGTTTGGAATGAGCAAAGAACAAATTATGGCTATCATGAACCCTTCAAACTTTGTAGGACGCTCCGTTCAACAAACAGAAGAATTCTTTAAAGATTATATTGATCCAATCTTAACAAAAGAAAAAGACGTTTTAGGCTTACACGCACAAATCAACGTATAAGACGCTAAGCGTCTTTTTTTATATATGGAATTTTATAAGTCTTTAATCGTTTGTGTACGGTTTTATAGTTTGGCATCCATTTTAAGACTTCATTGTAAAAATCAGAAGAATGATCTTTATACTGGATATGACAAAGCTCATGAATAATGATCGCATCTAAGCATTCTATATCTGTAAAGGCTAAATTTCCATTTAAACAAACTAGACTTTTTGCAGGATGATAACTTCCCCATTTACTTTTATAAAAGCCAATATGTAATTTTTGTCCTTTTATATTCATTCTTTGGCAATGAAATAAAAAACGCTGTAAGAAAATTTCCTGAATTACATTTTTTATACATTGCTGAAATGATTTTATATCCCTTTTACAATACAGAATATGTAAGGAATCTCTAATCTTTCTATTTTCAAAACAAATCGTATAAGATTTACCAAAAATAGAAACAGTATCTAAATTTTGTAAAGATTGCTGTTGATTTAAGCGCATATCGATCCATGATTTATGTTTGAATAAAAATTTGTCGATATACGCTTTAGAGATGTTATAAGGTGCCGTCACAACGATTTGGCATCTTTGATCCTTAAATACAAATTTTTATTGTTTTTACGAATCAGAGTATAATTTAACATCCGATGTCCTGAATCAGTTGATCTACTGCTCCATCAATTAATTCATTTACAATTTCTTTTTGATTTTCATTGTATTGAGCATATGTATTTAGATCACGAATCAAATCCAACATTGGTAATGTACCATAAAGCTTAGTTTTGGTATCTTCAAAAAATTGATGCAGCTGAGCTGTATCGTAGAATTCGATTTTTTCCTGACAATTTGGACATTCCAAATAAGCCATATTTTCAATGACACCGTAAACTGGAACCTTCATCTGTTGGCACATATGAATTGCTTTAGCTACGATCATAGATACCATTGGTTGAGGTGTAGAAACCATCAATACACCTGATACTGGCAATGATTGCATGATCGTTAAGGCAACATCTCCGGTTCCTGGTGGCATATCAATCAATAAAACATCTAAATCTTCCCATAATACATCCGTATAAAACTGTTTGACCACACCTGCAATAACAGGACCACGCCAAATTACTGGATCACTTTCATTTTTCATTAAAAAGTTTAAAGACATGATCTTAATACCATCTTCAACTTCAACAGGAATAATATAGTTTTCTTTTGTCGCATAGGCCTGCTTATTTTCTGCTGCAAATAAACGAGGAATACTAGGACCTGTAATATCCGCATCCATAATACCTACTTTATATCCTTTTTTCGCAAGCGCTTTAGCTACCATAACAGTAATGGTTGATTTTCCAACACCACCCTTTCCTGACATGATGGCAACAATATTTTTTATATGATTGTTGGGATTATTTTCTACTCCACAAGTAGATTGATCTTTTCCACAATTTCCTTTACTTGGGCATCCTTCACAAGACATATCAATTCTCCTCCTTTGTTTTACCTAATCCATTAAAATACGCATCATAGGCTTTTGTCAATCTTTGATTTTGAACATGCGTATAAATCTGAGTAGTTTGAATGTCACTATGACCTAATAACTCTTGTACAATACGTAAATCACTTTCACCTTCCAAAAGATGTGTCGCAAAACTGTGACGCAAACTATGAGCTGAAATCCTTGAATCCAATCCACATTCTTTCACTTTGCGCTTGATCAAAGTATGAACATATTGACGACTGCAAGGCTTTCCTTTGGAATTGATGAAAAAAAGCGAAGATTGATTTTTAAGCCATTGTTTTCTTACTAGATTTTGATATAGTTTCATTTGTTGAATACAAGATTGCGCAATAGGAACTATACGATCTTTATCCCCTTTTCCATGAATTCTCACAATTCTTTGATCATAGTGAATTTGGTTCGTTGTCAATTGACAGAGTTCACTGACACGAAGTCCACATCCATATAGTACCTCTATAATCGTTTTCTGATAAATTCCTTTATCGCTTTGATCAAAAGAATTCAAAAGCATTTCAATTTCTTCTTTTGTACAATAAATCGGTAAATGTTTATTGTTTTGAAATCCTCTTATCGATATGGCAGGATCTTTCATATTCGGATGATTTAATATCGTATATGCATGAAAACCTTTAATACAAGAAAGCATCTGATTTCCACTGGATGGTAAATGGGTATCCATATACTCCATTAAAAAGTTTTCCAGAGTTTGTACATGTATGTCTTCCATATTCTGAATATCATGATCAGATAAGTATTTTAAATATACAAGTAAATCTCTTTGATAACTTTCAATTGTATTGAAAGACTTGTTTTCAATCACCTTTAAATGCATCATATAATCGTCATAAGCTTCTTTGATATTCATATTAGTATCTTATCACTTTATGAAATAAGGTTGAAGTATCTTACAGTCACAGCCCGATTCTTTTCGTGCCTCGATCAATAAAGATTTTGTGATATTTTGATCATAAGCCACCTGAAGCGTTTGGATTTGAAAATGATACTGATATAACAGTTTACATATGTCATTTAAGCGATTTGGCCGATGTACCAAATAAAAACGTCCATTGCTTTTTAAAAGACGCGCTGCATGTTCTATGAGTTCTTGTAAATTCAAGTGAACTTCAACACGACCATATTGCCTGGCGTCCATGGAAATATCAGGATGTGTTGCGTTAACTTTAAAATAAGGCGGATTTGATACGATTACATCAAAAGGTTCATCTTGAAAATCTTGTATGCGAGAACATACGATTTTGGCAGGATGCTTAAAAAATTGCTCGACATTATATTGAGCAACTTGACAAGCTTCTTCAAAAATTTCAACACCGACTAACTCTTTTACGTCAAACTGATCAAAAGCATATAATAATGCTGCATTATTACATCCAATATCCAAGACTCTATCTTCTTTTTTCAACCGACAAAAATTTGCGAGAAGTTTAGTATCTGTATTAAAACGAAAATGATTAGGATGTTGATATAAAGGTTTTTCTTTATCCAAAAAATAATCAAGTTTTAAATCGTCTTTATTGATTTTCATCTTTTAAAAGATCACTCGCTTTCATAAAAACTTGCTTATCCATCTTACGGTTTAATTTATTTAAAATCCAGTCTGTATCATGTTTAGGAACATCAAAAATAGAAGGCTGATGAATAATTTTTTCTTGATTTTTAATAGAACCAATATGGATTCCAATATGACGATAACCAACCGGTTCGAAATTTTCTTCTATTAAATTTGTAACACATTGATAGATAATTGGAAATTGATTAGTATATTGTCCCAGATTTTGCGAACGCACTATGTTATGAAAATCAGTATCGCGTAAAGAAAGAGAAACAAGTTGTCCCATTTGTTGTTCTTTCATCATTTTATTGCATAAATGTTGTGTTAAATATCGAGCCTGAGTCAATACTTCTTCCATCGTATAAAGATCTTGCTCATACGTATGTGAAAGAGAAATGCTTTTACGAGTAGTCGATACTTGTAACTGATCACTGCTTTGACCATGTACTTTTTGTAGTAAAGCATAACCATTTCTTCCCAATATGTGTAGGACTAAATTTTCATTATTCTTATCGGCAAGTTCTCCAATAGTTGTGATTCCTTTTTCTTTTAATAAAGGTACTGTTTTTTTACCTAATCCAACAATTGATTCAATTGGCAAAGGATACAGTTTTTGAGGAATTTCCGATTTTCTTAATACAGTTATACCTCGAGGCTTTTTCATATCACTTGCCATTTTTGCCAAAAAACGAGTTGGAGCAACTCCAATTGATACACTAAGTCCCAATCGTTCAATTAACTCATCTTGAATTTCAAATGCCAAATCTAAAGGCCTTTTATAACGAGCGATGATTTCAGTAACATCCATAATACATTCATCTATGCTGCAAGGTTCAAGAAGAGTTGTATATTGTCGTAAAAAATCAAAAAATTGCGCACTGACAGAACGATAATATTGATAATCTCCTTGTACAATGATCAAAGATGGACATTTTCTAAGAGCCTCATATACAGGCATAGCTGAATGTACCCCTTCTTTTCTGGCTGCATAATTTGCAGTAGATAAAACACCGCGTTTTGAAAGAGAACCCACTGCCATCGGTCTTCCTTTTAGTGAAGGGTCTTTTAATTCTTCACAGGAGGCAAAAAAAGCATTGAGATCTACATGAAATAAAACTCTAGCCATGTAAGATCTCCTGAATACGTTCTTTTAATTCCATAGCTGCATTTTGTGAGCGTGAAGTGATTTGACCGTTTGACATCATAGCCAATTCATCTATCATCTGTTTGGCATCCAGTTTTTCGATTGTTGTCATACTTTCATCATTAGATACATGTTTAGAGACAGAATAATGTCTATCAGCCCAAGCCGCTACACTGGCTAAATGAGTGATACATAATACTTGATATTCATTGGATAAAGCATGCATCTTTTCTCCCATTTTAAACGCAACCTTTCCACTGACACCAGTATCAATTTCATCAAAGATCAATGTTTGTGTATCTTCTTTTGAATGGAATACTACCTTTAGTGCTAACATCAAGCGTGAAAGCTCACCCCCGGAAGCCGATTGTTTTAATGAAGTAAATGGTTGACCAGGGTTCATAGATACTTGAAATTCAATATCATCTATACCCGTAGCACTGGCCTGCTTAGGCTTGCAAGCTACCTGAAACTGAGCATGCTCTAACATCAGATCTTTAAAATGGGATTCAAGTGATGTACTTAATTTTTTAAAAACTCGTTGACGTTTTTCTGATAGTTTATTGGCTAATACATCATAAGCTTCTCTTTTTGAATCTAAATCTTTCTTAAGTTTTTCTAACAAATCTTCACGATGTAATATTAAATCAATTTGATTTAATATTTCTTGTTTTCTTTGTGCCATGGCTTCCAGAGAACCGCCATATTTTCGAATTGCTTTTTTTAAACGATACAACTGATCTTGTAATTGATCTAAATTTTCTGCATCTTGAAGGATACGATCCTTTTCTTTTTTCAGTTGTTCAGATATTTCCATTGTTTGATAATAGGTATCGTGAACATAACTTTCAAAATCCGAAAAGTTAGAAAGACCTTGTAATTTCTTATAAAACAAATAGAGTTGATCATTCAACCCGTTTTCATGATCTAAAAGATATATGCATTCTGAAAGATCTTCCAATGTCTTTTGAGCACGAGATTGTTCATGAATATTTTCTTGTAATTGATCATATTCCTCTTGGGAAATCCATATTTCTTCAATTTCATTATATTGTTCGGTATATTGATCTAATTGATCTATACTGAGTTCTTGTTCTTTTGTTTTTGTATAAGCATCAAAAGCTTGACGATATACATGATATGCTTCCTTTGTCTTTTTTCTTAGATCCATTGTATGTGCATACTGATCTAAAAGATCTAACTGCACTTCAGGATCCATGAGATAAAATGTATCTTGTTGTGAATGAATATCAATGATCTGTGAAACGATATGGCGCACAAAATGATTGGTTGTAATTTGCTGGTTGATGCGAATCGTACTTTTTTGTTGCTGATTAATCGTTCTTTGGATGATCAATACATCATCTACTTCAAAACCATTTTCTTCTAATTCTTGACAAATTGCTGAAGAAGGCTTGCTTAACACCATCTGTAAGATACATTTTTCTTTGCCTTTGCGAATGATATTTCCTTGAATTCTATTTCCCATAAGATAACCAATCGCATCTATTAAAAGGCTTTTTCCAGCACCTGTTTCACCAGTGATAACTGACATCCCACTTGTGAAATCAATCAATGCGGATTCAAAAAGAATGTAATCTTTAACCATCAGTTGTTCGATCATTTAGTCACCTTCTCTCTTTGGCATAAAGCATATATTCCTGATTCCCGTTTCTTCCTTGGATCTGGCTTTTTTGAATCTTAACATCACTATATGTCTGCCATACAAAATGTTTAATGTCTTCTATAATTTTATTTCTTATTTTTTCATTTTTTAAAACACCTTTAGCGTTTAAATATTGTGGGCCACACTCAAATTGCGGTTTGATCAAAATTGCACAATGTTTGATGTTTAGTTTTGAAAATACAGGCTCTAAGATTGTCTTACATGAGATAAAACTGACATCCATACATAGAAAATCAATAGTGTCCTTGAACCAATCTGATTCAATATAACGTGCGTTATGCCCTTCCATCTTGATTACGCGATTATCTTTTTCTAAAACAGGATCTAACTGTAAGTGCCCTACATCAAGGGCATAAACTTTTCTGGCTCCTCTTTGCAGACAAACCTGGGTAAAACCACCGGTACTAGCGCCGATATCCAAGCATATCTGATCATTTAAATCTACTTTAAAAGCATCCAGACATCCCTGCAGTTTATAAGCCCCTCTAGAAACAAAAGTATTAGAATCATCAATTGAAATCGTATCTGTTTCTAATATCAAAGTACTTGGTTTTTTAATGATATTTCCATTAACTTTTACTTTTCCTTCTTTGATCAAATCTTGGGCTTTGGTACGTGTTTTTCCTAATGAAACGCAGGCTACATCAAGACGAATCTTATCCATGATCTTCAATTTCCTTAAATAAAGATTCCAAATCTATATGTTCCTTTTTTCGCAAAGCACGAATTGATCCGTGCTCAACAAAATGATCAGAAATGCCAAGAATATGAATGTTAGTTTTATATTTATTCTGGAATTCCAAAATTGCACTTGATAATCCACCTATCATCACATCGGTTTCAAAGACATAGATTGGAAGTTTTAAATTCAATAATGAAAATAATAGATGCTCATCAATTGGTTTAAAGAATCTGGCATTTACAACGATCATTTCATATTCATTTTCTTGTACGGTATGCTCAATACGTTCTACATCAGGTCCATACGCTATGATGATTCCCTTAGGATCTAAACCAAACTGTTTCTTTGTCCAGGAACCTATTGGAATAGGATCAAAAGAAATCTGATCAGGAACAACAGCTTGTCCTCTAGGATAACGAATACAAAACGGTTTTCTAGATTGAAAAGCAGTATACAATAAATCATAAGCTTCTTTGGCATCGCTAGGTTGAGAAAGGATCAAGTTTGGAATGCTTCGAAGCATAGCAATATCAAAGACTCCTTGATGTGTTTCTCCATCATCACCTACAAGACCAGCTCGATCAATGCCCACTACAACAGGAAGATCCATACGGGCCAAATCATGATTCATCTGATCATAGGCTCTTTGAAGAAAAGATGAATAAACACTTACAAAAGGATGAAGCCCTCCTAAAGACATGCCACAGGCCATAGTAATCGCATGTTGTTCGGCGATACCACAATCGAAAAAACGATCTGGAAACATTTTCGCAAACTTCATCAATTTGCTTCCTTGTGCCATAGCTGGAGTGATAGCTACGATTTTTGGATCTTTCTTCGCAAGCTGTATTAAAGCATCACTTATAATTTGTGACCAACTTTTTTCATTTGGTGGCAGTTTCATCAAAGATTGACCTGTAGAAATGTTAAATGGTGAGACACCATGCCATTTGCCAACGGTATCTTGTTCCGCAAAACTGTATCCTTTGCCCTTTTTTGTACGTACATGAACGACGATAGGTCCATCATGTTCTTTGGCAGCTTCAAAAACTTTGATGAGTTCTGAAATATTATGTCCATTGACTGGACCCATATAATCTAAATTAAATTCTCTAAACAAAGGGGCATCGATCAGTCCTTTTTTTAGTCGATCTCTAAAGGCTGTCATAAACTTTAAAGTTTCAGTGCCCAGCTTATTATGATCTAAACTTCCTTTGACATCATTTTTTACATTTCGATATACATGCGAACTACGAATCGATGTAATTCGTTTTTCCATGCCTCCATGGTTCTTAGAAATCGACATATTGTTGTCATTAAAAATGATGATCATTTTTCGTTTTTGCGCACCAATATCATTTAAAGCTTCCATGCTCATTCCACTTGTAATGGCACCATCACCAATCAATGCGACAACATTATAATCTTGATGCGTTATATCTCTTGCCGCTGCATATCCTAATGCTGCACTTAAAGATGTAGAAGAATGTCCCGCTTCCCAACAATCATAGATACTTTCTTTACGTTTTTGAAAACCAGATAAGCCATCTAATTTACGCAAAGTAGGAAATAAAGTGGATCTTCCGGTCAAGATTTTATGAACATAAGCTTGGTGTCCTACATCAAAAATCAATTTATCTTGCGGTGCATGAAATACATAATGCATGGCAATCGTTGTCTCTACGATACCTAAATTGCTGGATAAATGACCGCCAGTTTTAGAAATTGAGTCAATCAAAAAATGACGGATGTCTTCAGCTAAAGCATTCAGTTGTGGTATAGTCAAAGATCGAATCTGATCCGGTGATTCAATATCGTATAGACGCATAGCATTTCCCTCTTTTCTTTTAATTGGATCTGTGCATTAGAAAATTTAACACCTCTTGAAAGGATGTTGTCGGTATGGATAATGTACTTAAAAGTTCTTGTATTTGTTGGTCAAGTTCTTTTACAAGTTCATACGATTTATCAAGACCTAAAAGTGATATCGCAGTTAATTTATTATTTTGTGCATCGCTCGTTGATTTCCCTAAGATTTCAGAAGTACTGGTAAAATCTAATATATCATCCTGTACTTGAAATTGAATACCCAGATGCAATCCAATTTCTTTAAAGACTTCAATATCTTGATCTTTATCAGCCAAAATGGCAGCACATATCATTGGTAAAGTAAGTAATTTTGCAGTTTTATACACTTCAATTTCTTTTAGATCTTCAAAGCTTGGATTTGTTAGTGTCTCTGCTTTCATATCCAGATCCTGGCCATAAATCATACCATCGATACCAGCATATTCACTGATGTAAGAGATTAATTTACATTTAGTATCAGAAGAGCATTTTGAATCAAGAACAACTTGAAAGGCTCTTGTTAATAGTGCATCTCCTGCCAATACCGCAGTTGCTTCATCATAAGCTTTATGACAACTTGGTTTTCCTCGGCGCAAATCATCATCATCCATACAAGGTAAGTCATCGTGAATCAAAGAGTACGTATGTATCATTTCGATAGCACATGCACATGGATATCCCACTACTTCATCCAGCCCATAATCTTTTAAAAGACTAAATAAGATCAATGGACGAACTCTTTTTCCACCATTCATCAATGAATATGTCATAGCCTCTTTTGTACGGGAAGAAAGTCCCTGGCTTGCTTTTTCTCTTAAATAGTTTTCAAAATCTTTATTGTTGTTCATCTTCGGTCTCCTCTTGTTGATCCAACAATTGATCCATTCGATCTTCAAATGTTTTTAATTGTTTTGAACATTGTTTTGATAACTTTAATCCTTCTTCAAAAAGGGACATTGCTTCTTCTAAATCCAGATCATTTTGATTTAACATATTTACTATTTCATCTAAGCGTTTCATCGCATCTTGAAACTTTAGCTTTTTTTGTGCCATAGACTTGTTTCCTCCTTGTCTGTTACACTGACATGAATCAAACCATCTTCCACTTGTACTTGTAAAGAATCATCCACTTTAACTTGATGGATGCTTTTGATCAAAGAATCATCCTTTTTGGTAATGGAATAACCACGAGATAATGTCTTTAAAGGACTAAATGCATCTAATAGAGCTACGCTCTTTTCAAGATGTTGTGCCTGAGTATGTTTAAAATGATGAAAATGCTCCAACATCTGTTGCTCTTTATATCGCATAGAAGTTACAGAAAATTCAAGTTTCTTTTGTAATTGTACGACCATCTCCTGTTTTTTTTGCGATATTGTATCTTTTTGCAAGATCCATCGTGTTATGCCCTGTTCTAAAGATTGATACATAGAATCTAATTTTAACTGTTTTTCATAGACCCAGGAAAGAGGATCTTTTAAATAAGGATTTTGTTGATATATTTGATATTGTTGATGATAGCGCTGTAAAATATGATGCATAGATAACGATAGTTGCTTCGTTTTCAAATTGATTTGTTCAAAGACTTCATATTGATCTAAAGTAACCCATTGGGCAGCTGCTGTAGGTGTAACCGCTCTATGATCACAAACAAGATCACATAGTGTTGTATCAACCTCATGGCCAACTCCACTTACGGTATAAGTTTTACATTCGTACAAAGTTTTTACCAGATTCTCATCATTAAAACAAAATAAATCTTCAAAACTTCCTCCACCACGAATAATCAGTAAGGCATCATATCCTTTTTGATCTGCTTTTTGAATTTGTTCTATTAAAGAAGATGGAGCCAAATTACCTTGTACATACGCCGGATATAGCGTAACTTTTAACATAGGCCATCGCTTTTGTATCGTCTTTAGTGCATCCTGTAAAGCAGCGCCTTCTTTTGCCGTAATGATTGCGATATGATCAAACCATTCTGGTTTTTCTTTTTTATGACTTTGTTCAAAAAATCCCTGTTCCAACAATTTATTATAGCGCTTTTGATACTCCAAAAATAAAGCGCCCATACCATCCTGTCTAATGCGCTTCACATAGAGTTGTAAAGAGCCACGAACTTCATAGACATTTACACTACCCTGCACTTGTACATTCATGCCTTCTTCCAATGAAAAATCTAAATGTTTAACATAAGAAGAAAACATGACACAACTCATTTCTCCTCGAGAATCCTTTAGTGAAAAATAATAATGACCGGATCGATGCTTTGTCAAATTGCTGATTTCACCTTGGATCCATACTGTAGAAAAATCAAAAGTTTGTGTCAAAATGACCTTGATTCGCTGCAATACCGACGAAACAAGGACTACTCGTTCTTCTTTCATAGCTGATCTAAGATTCCATTGATCATTTTATAACTGGAATCGTCACAATACGCTTTTGCCAAGTTGATTGCTTCATCAATCACGACTGCTTTTGGCGTTTGAATAACATAATATTCTTGATAAGCCATCAATAAAATGGTTTGTTCCAAAAGACTCAAACGATCGAAAGTCCAATCATCCCGCAGATGGGATTCAATATCTTTGCGATACGCATTTTTCTTGTCAACCAAATCAATAGTTAATGCATATAAAAAAGGATCGATCTCATTTTGTCCATGCGTACATTCAAATAACGCTTTGCGTATATCTTTTTTTAAAAGTAAGTTTTGATAAATCGTTTTTAAAGCAATCACTCGTTGTTCATGTCGGTTCATTTTGGTTCCTGTCCTTTCTTATAGGGCACTCTGGCACTTGGTACAACTGCACTTGCCGGCAACCCATGTACATCTTGATCATCGAAAAAAATATTGGCTCCAAAGCTTTTTAAAATTGCTGCTTTATTAGCACCTTGTAAAAAGAAGACCTCATCAATATCAACATTCCACTTTCTTAATGTTTTTAAGACTCGTCTTCCACTATTTTTATCTCTTGAAGTTACAATGGCAGTGCGAATCAGTTGATAGTCTCTTGTGTTCTTTTGTAAATTGGCAAGACAAATCAAAAATTTTGCCAAAGGACCTTTTTTTAATGCCTTGTCTTGATTTTCTACTTCATTTTTTACAAAGGCATCTAATCCTTTTTCCTGGAAGATTTTCTCACTTTCTGCCGAGAATAATACAGCATCTGCATCAAAAGCAATGCGAATTTGATCATTATATGTACGATATACTTGATCTGTATTATATACAAGCCCAGCCGCAAAGCCATTATTGATCGCATCACTTACATCTGATTCATTAGAGGATAGAAACAAATCCACACCAAAAGCCTTTAAATAACGCGATATTTGTTCGCCTCCACTCATTGCCATGCGATTGATATCCAAACCATAATGGTCTAAAGAATTGATGATGCGAAGTGAAGTTTCCGCTGAATTTCTAGACATTACGATAACTTCCACTAATTTTTTCTTTGTCTTTTCATTGATCGACAACAAATTTTTGACAAGCATAAAGCCTGTTCCCGGCTTTAGTACTTCATCTTCATGAGCCAATTGATACTCACGATAGGCATCAAGTCCCTGAGACTCAAATACTTCATTTTCTTTTTCTAAATTAAATAAGGCACGACTGGATATTCCAACTACCAGATAATCATCAAAAGATATTGCCATAGAACTCCTTCCTTTTTAAAAAAAGGAATCCGAAGATTCCTTAAAAGATAAACCCAACAACCTGAACCTCAATAGAGAAAGGCTGTAAACCCGTCATATAAGAAATACTTTCAAAGATCTTGTGTTGAAGATTGGCGCAAACATCAGAAACATTTGCTTTGTAATTGATTTGAACAGGAATGTTCATAGTTAATTGATTATCATGAATTTCAGAAGACAGTGTATTTGAATTACGTAAACGTGTTGTCTCCGCAAGTTTAACATTTTCATCTTCTTCTATAACATTAAGTGCGATGGAAGTAAATACACTTTTATTCAAACGTACAGTTCCTAAATTACTACTGTTTTCCAATGTGATATATTCTTGTGCCATATAAATCACCCTCATTTCTATCAACAATTATACCAAAATTAAATCATTACTGAAAGACCTTTATCCCCAAAGCCTATAAGTATTTTCGATAATAGTTTCATGTTTTGCCAAGATCGTTAGGCTATTTTCAATATCTTTATGCAATTGTTCCTTCAAAGCATCAATGCCATCAAATTGTTTCTCACTGCGAATAAGATCAATAAAGAAAATTCGCAAGTTTTGATCATATAAATCACCTTCAAAAGAAATCAAATGCGCTTCGATACTTATGTGATTATTTTTAAAAGTTGGATTGTTTCCAATATTGATCATAGTTGGATAAAATTTTGATTTATATTTTGCTAAACCGGCATAGACTCCACCAGCTGGTAAAATAAATTCTCTAGAAATATTTAAATTGGCTGTAGGAATTTGTAATAAAGAAGTGCCTCGATGATAGCCATGTTCTACTATACCTTCTATAGAATATCCATACCCCAGCATTTTAGCTGCTTCCAGTACTCTTCCCTGCTTTAAAGCATTTTCAATTCGAGTACTTGATATCTTTTCAACATGATCTAAGACCGCATCAATGACGCGAACAGAAAATAAATCTTGTTGAGATAAAGTTTTAGTATCTCCTTCATTTTTTTTCGCATAACGAAAATCAAATCCGCAAATCAAAGAAACAACATTCAAATTGGATAAAAGATCGTGAAATTGCTTGGTATCTAATGATGCGAAATCACGCGTGAAGTTGATAATATAAAATGAATCAATACCTAAATGTCTTGCCAACTCTATTTTATCTTCCATGGGTGTAATGTGCTCGATGGTTCGCTCAGGATGAAATAAAACCCATGGATCTGGATCAAATGTAATGATAACACTGGATAGTCCTAGATTTTTCGCATCTTTTAAACATGCATCAACTAAAGCTTGATGACCTTTGTGAAACCCATCGAAAAAACCGATACATGCTACACTTTTTGGTAAAGATGGTAGTGCATTATAATCTATTTTATATACCTGCATTACCATAACCCCCTTTTGGATCGATAATGACCTTTTTCAAATTTTTCATAGATGGCAATTGGTTGATTATCATGATAGATACAGACCAAATCCTCATCTTGTTCTTTAAGCCATATGGTTTTACCGTAAATGATATCTTGTATATCGTCCATATCTATGCGTACTATATGAGACAATAAATTTTCCATAGGATATAATTTGGCAGAATCTTTGATTTCTTCCAAGCTTTGTGCCTGTTCTATGGAAAAGCGTCCTACACGTGTTCGTGTTAAGCTTTTCATGCATCCTACATTATTAGTTTTTTGCGCAAACTCATGACAAAGGCTTCGCACATATGTTCCACTGGAACAATGCACTTCAAATGTTAAATTTTCAGCGTTTAAGGCATGGATGGAATAGATTTCAACATCTTGATAAAGAGGTTTGATTTCTATATTCTCTCTTTGATATTCCATGAGTTTTTTTCCATGAATTTTCTTAGCCGATGTCATCGGTACTAATTGACGTATTTTTCCCTGGAATGTCTGTAGGACTTCTTCAAAATTAAAATCCGAACAAATTTCTTTTTCTTCTGTAACATTACCAAAAATATCCATAGTGTCTGTAGCATATCCCAATTGAATACCTGCCTGATATGTCTTATCCGTATCTTTTAAAAACTGCAGTATTTTACATGCTTTTCCAACCAATACGATCAAAACACCGGTTGCTTGTGGATCTAATGTTCCTGTATGTCCAATCTTTTTTGTCTTTAAAATCTTACGAAGTCGATTTACTACATCATGGCTAGTCATTCCTGCCGGTTTATTAACAATTAAAATTCCATCCATTTCATCACCATAGTCCATTGTACTTATTTTTAAATTGTTATGCAAATGATATAATGCCAAAGAAAGAAAGGAAAATAATATGAAAATTCAGTCGGTATTACGCGCGATTCGCAAAGCAGATCAAGACTTTGGTTTGATAGAAGACAATGATAAAATTTGTGTGGCACTCAGTGGAGGAAAAGACAGCATGCTTTTATTCGTTGCTTTATCGATGTATCAAAAATTTGCACCACACCCTTTTGATTTGTGCGCTATTCATGTGGATGTAGGTTTTGAAGACTTTGAACATGAAAAAATGAAAGCATTCGCTAAGCAATACAAATTAAATCTTCACATTGAAAAGACAAAAATATTTGATATTTTAAAAATGCATCCAAACAATAAAGGAAAAATTCAATGCTCTCTTTGTTCTACATTAAAAAAAGGAGTCTTATTTGATAAGGCAAAAGAATTAGGCTGTAATAAGATTGCATTAGGACATCATGGCGATGATGCCATAGAAACATTGTTATTGAATATGGTACATGGATCAAAAATTGCTACTTTTCAGCCTAAACAATATATGTCAAGGATGGATATGTATATGATTCGTCCTATGGTCTATCTAAAAGAACAGGAAATTATTGATATTTGTAAAAACAATGATATTCCTGCTGTTCGAAGAGTTTGTCCAAACGATGGTATTACTCAACGCCAAGAGATGAAAGAATTATTGCTTCAATTTTATCGAAAATATCCCCAAGCACAAGATAACTTTTTAAACGCTTTATCAAACATCAGACAAGTTTCTTTATGGAAGAAAGAGAAAACCGGCCAGTAAGCCGGTTTTCTTAATGTTGTTCGTCACAAAAATATGTTGCTTCCATATCAGCAGTGCTCAGAGCAAAGGCAAGTGGAAAATGTTCAAAAGTATATCCTACGTTCTTAGCTGGATCATCATTAGAAAAGCCCATGTGATAACGAATCGCAAAAGCTTCTTCGCGAGATAGTTTCATAAAAGGAGTGATCATATAGACACTTTTTTCCCCATGACCATATGGCATCTTATCATCAAATTCATAAAAAGGAACTTGAACCCATTCTCCATTCACTTTTTTATTTCGCACACTTTCTTTATAGACATTGATCTTACAGACATCATGAAGCAAAGATACAATAGCTATGGATTCATCACTATAGTTCATATCATAAACATCTTTAACTCGATTTCGACTTAAATAATCCTTTAAACAGTGAAATACATGTAAGCTGTGATCAACTAGCCCTCCAGGATAATTACCATGAAAGCGAGTACTTGCCGGTGCTGTAAAAAAATCAGATTTTGAACTACATAAGTAATCAAGAAACTCCTGCGCACCATCCCGGTGGATATATTCTTTATAGATTTCAATAAATTCTTCTTTTTTATTCATAACATTCATCTTTTCTATCAAATAAAATTTTTCGTATAAGCCAAACTGCAACAGTAAAGAAACCAGCCCAAGAAACAAACTGTATCAAGGCTAATAAACAAAAAAAGGGATCGATCATCATACAGGTAAGAATTGAACTCATAAAGCACTCCTTCTTTCTATGACTCTAGTTTATATCATATTCTGACATTAACTATGTCAATATATAAATCCCCGTATTTTAATCTATCCCTTTGATATATCTAAAAAAGTCCCAAGGAGCTGAGATCTTTCCCTGTGTGTACAGGTGGGTGACCTGTGTTAAGTCTTAGGATCCCCACTCGTAGCGGGTCTTCAACACAAAATAACGACGTCCGGTCTCCCTTATCTCAAAGTGTAGGAAAAATGCGTTGTCCTTGGGCATTTTCATCATAGCCGACTTTGGAAAATAAAGCAAGTCTTGACATTTTATATTGGCTATGTTTATACGATTTTAATGCATAAATTTTATATTTTTAAAATGAAACATGTTTTACTTCTTTTAAAAGAAAATAAAAGACACAAACATGATCCATTTTAGTGTTTGTGCCTATTTTGTGTAAGACTTATTCTTCAGTTTTTTCTTTTTCAGTGATCTGAATATGCAGCTCTTTTAACTGAGCTGGATCTACTGGTGTAGGTGCTTTAGACATTGGACACTTTGCGTTGGCATTTTTTGGGAATGCGATAACATCACGAATAGAATCGCTTTCAGTCAAGATCATGGCGATACGATCCAAGCCAAAGGCAAGCCCTCCATGTGGTGGTGTACCATATTGGAAAGCATCAATAAAGAATCCGAATTTATCTTTGATTTGTTCATCGGTAAATCCTAATAATTCAAAGATTTTCTCTTGTAGTTTATTATCATAAATACGAAGACTTCCACCGCCTAACTCATAACCATTTAAAATGATATCATAGGCATTAGCACGGACAGCTTCAATGTCGGTATCTAATAAAGGAATATCTTCTTCCATTGGTTGTGTAAAAGGATGATGAAGTGCTTGATAACGTCCTAATTCTTCTGAATATTCAAACATTGGAAATTCTGTAACCCATAAGAAAGAAAATTCATCCTTTTTCTTCAAACCTAATTGTTGACCAATTTCATTTCGCAAAGCTCCTAAAACGGTACATGTTCTAGACCATGTGTCACTTACGATAAATACACAATCCTGATCTTTTAGATTCAATGTTTTATATAAGCTTTGTACTTCTTCATCTGATAAGAATTTTCGAGCGGAACCTGTAAGATCGTTCTCTAAAGCTTTTAATACGACAAGACCTTTTGCACCATTCTTTTTTGCCAGGTTAGTAAATGCATCGATCTGCTTTCTAGTGATATGTGCAAAATCAGGCACCACAATGGCTTTTATGCTTCCATTTGATTCTACAACGGATTTAAACACACCAAATTCCGTATTTTCGAAAATAGAAGTGATTTCCTGTAGTTCTAATCCAAAACGATTATCTGGTTTATCACTACCATAACGATTCATTGCTTCTTTGTATGTCAGACGAAGGAAAGGCGTTTCGATGTCTAAACCTTTTACTTCCTTCATGAGCTTTTTCATCATTTCTTCCATCATGGAAAGAATTTCATTTTCACTCAAAAAGCTAGTTTCGATATCTACTTGTGTAAAGTCAGTCTGACGGTCAGCTCGAAGATCTTCATCTCTGAAGCAACGGGCAAACTGGTAATAACGCTCAAAACCACTGATCATTAAAAGCTGTTTATAAAGCTGCGGAGATTGTGGTAAAGCATAAAAACTACCAGGATGTACACGACTTGGTACTAAATAATCACGTGCACCTTCCGGTGTACTTTTCCCTAGCATTGGTGTTTCAATTTCTATAAAATCGTGATGATCTAAATATTCACGCATACTTCTGGTAATCTGATGACGCATCATCAATTTCTTTTGCATGACAGGTCGTCTAAGATCCAGATAACGATATTCCAATCGAGTATCTTCTAAAGCATCCGTTTCATCAGCGATGATCAAAGGTGTTGTCTTAGCTTCGTTTACTACTGTAACATGATCAACTTGAACTTCGATATCTCCGGTGGCTAAATCCGGATTTTTATCTTTTCGTTCAACTACAGTACCAGAAACTGATAATACATATTCATTTCGTACATTTTTTAAAGTATCACTGAAGGTTTCATCAAAAAGCAGCTGACAAATGCCACTGCGATCACGAAGATCGATAAAATTTAATTGTCCAAAGTTTCTTTTCTTAGAAACCCAGCCCACTAAATCAACATGTTGTCCTACATGCTCTAAACGAAGTTCTCCATTTTTATGTGTTCGATTCATTCTACTTCCTCCTGGTGATGATGCTCATGTTCATCTTCCATATGTGCATCTACATACGCGATCAAGTCTTCTCTGGAAATGATTTCTTGAGTTTTTTCTTTTAAATTCTTGATGGTGATCGTATGCTCCTGTGCTTCCTTGTTTCCAAGCAATAAAGCAAACTGGGCATGACTTCGATCTGCCGCTTTAAATTGTCCTTTAAAACTGCGGGCCAGCATATCCATATCACAACGATATCCATAGGCTCTTAGTTCTGTCAAAGCTTTAAAAGCATAGGTTCTGGCTTCTGGATCCAAACACATGACATAAACATCTAAATCTGGCTTTTTCGCAAGTTCAATTCCTTCTGCTTCTAATGCGATCAAAAGTCTTTCCATTCCTAGAGCCCAACCGATACCGCTCATGGCTTCAGGTCCACCAAAATATGGGATCAGGCCATCATAACGTCCACCGGCAAGTACAGTAGATTGTGCTCCCATTTCTTTATTTAATGAAACGATTTCAAATACAGTATGTGTATAATAATCCAATCCACGAACCAATTGATCATCGATTTCATATGGAATCGCAAGTTCATCTAATAAAGAGCATACTGTTTCAAAATAGGACTTACTTTCACCATTTAAATAATCTTTCATCTTTGGCACATTTTTCATGCACTCTTTATCTTTATCAACTTTACAATCTAAAATACGTAAAGGGTTTTGCTCATAGCGTCTTTTACAGTCTGTACAAAGATCTTCGATATAGGGAGCAAAATATTCTTTTAATGCCTGACGATAGTTAGCTCTAGAATCATCATCGCCTAAAGTATTCAAACAAACTTTTAGATCTTGAAGCCCAAGAGCTTTTAAAATAGAAAATGCCAATGCGATAGTTTCTACATCTGTATATGGGCTTTTATTACCTAAGCATTCCACACCAAATTGATTAAAAATACGAAGTCTTCCCTTTTGCGGACGTTCATGTCGAGCCATAGGACCCATATAATATAATTTGACTGGAAGATCTGGATTGGCATACATTTTATTTTCTACAAAAGAACGAACGACACCAGCTGTGCCTTCAGGCCGAATGGTTAATGAAGTTTTAGAGTTTTCTAATTGAAAAGTATACATTTCTTTATTGACCATATCGCTGGAATCATTTTCTCGTTTAAATACATTAGTATGTTCAAAAATCGGAGTACGAATTTCATCATAATTGTATAAATAACAAAACTCTCTTAAAGTTCTTTCCAAATTTTGCCAAGCATAGCTTTGTTCAGGAAGAATATCCTGACATCCTCTAGGAATCTGGTACGACATATAATCACCTTTCTTTCTATAAAATAAAAAACGCCCTTATATAAGGACGTTTTCACGCGGTACCACCTTACTTCATACACATCGTGTATGCACTCACGTCTTAACGCGACCAACGATCAGCTTTTAACTGATTTCTCCAAAGTGTCCCACCTGTAATTCATCAGATCTTTTCACCAGCCAGATCCTCTCTAAATCTGTTTTACAGATTCTTCTTCTTCAACGAATTAATTTAAATTATCTACATTGTGATATACATTTTGTACATCATCTACATCATCCAACAATGTAACAAGACGTTTGAACAAATCTAAATCTTCTCCTTGTAAAGATACTGTTTCATTAGGAACCATCTTATTTTCAAGAACTTCGAATTTTACACCTGGAATTAATTCTTCAATAGCTTCCTTTGCATCATCCAATTGTGTTGGATCTACTGTAATTGTCATATAACCATCTTCGATTTCAATTTCTTTTAAATCGATATCTTTACTGATTAGACAATCCATCATGGTTTCTTCATCATCGTATTGAATAACGATGACACCTAAATGTTCATAACCAAAACTTACAGAACCACCAACACCTAATTTGGCATGACTTTTATTAAAACAAGCTCGTAGATTTGCGATTGTACGATTTGGATTATCTGTTAAACAGTCAATGATAATAGTACTTCCACCGCCAGAACCAAATCCTTCATAACGAGCGCTTGAATAGTTTTCATCGGCACTTGATTTTGCCTTATCGATAGCTCGTTTGATAACATCGGCAGGGACGTTATTAGCTTTTGCACGTTCAATTGCCTTTTTTAAAGTTTGATTCATGTCTGGGTTTGGATCCCCATTTTTGGCAGCTACCAAAATTTCTTTAGAATATCTTGAATAGATCTTAGCTTTCTGGTTCGCTGTTTTCTGCATGGCAGCAGCACGAACTTCAAAATGTCTTCCCATAGTTTCTTTTCACCTCAAATACCTTTCTAGTATAGCCTAAAGGCTATGAATTTTCAAATGTCTCATATCGTTCAATGATTTTTTGCACCAGAGGATGACGAACAACATCATCTGCACTCATTTCTACAAAGGCGATACCATCTATGCCTTTTAAAATATGAGTAGCTTGTACTAATCCCGATTGTTCTTTACGAATCAAATCAATCTGTGTGATATCGCCATTTATGATTATCTGCGCATTTTGTCCCATACGTGTCAAAAACATCTTCATCTGCGCCTGTGTTGTGTTTTGTGCTTCATCCAAGATAACAATTGCTTTATTTAGCGTTCTTCCTCGCATAAAAGCTAAAGGCGCTACTTCAATGACTTGTTTTTCCATAAGACGCTCAACAGTTTCAACACCTAACATGTCATATAATGCATCATATAAAGGTCTTAAATACGGATCTACTTTATCCTTCATATCACCTGGTAAAAATCCTAGCGATTCACCTGCTTCTACAGCCGGCCTTGTCAAGATGATTTTCTCTACTTGTTCTTTTTTTAGCTGCATCACAGCATAACACACAGCCAAATACGTCTTTCCAGTACCAGCAACACCAGAGGCAAAGATAATATCATTGTGATAAAAAGCATCGCATAGAATAGCTTGTCCTAAAGTTTTAGGATAGATCATTTTCCCTGATTTTGTCTTTGCGAGCGGTTGTAAATGACTTAAATCAAATTGATCTAACTTATGGCTTTTGGCAAGTCTGCAAAGATAATTAACATCTTGTTCATTCAATTTATGTTTTGAACGAATTAAATCAAAACAGGTCGATACAACTTGTTGGATCTGATCATATTGTTCAGAATCAAATTTTAACTGTTGATCCCTTAAAATAAAATCTGTCTTAAAAGCTTTACGAAGCACTTGTAAGTGTATATCCTGATTTCCTACAAATATCTGTAAGGTATTTACATCATAATTTGATAAATCAATCGTTTTAAAGGCCATATGCTTCTCCTAATATAAAAAAATCTGCATAATTGCAGATTCTTATTTTCCTCTACGTGCTTTACGGGCAGCTTCAGATTTTAATTTTCTGCGCACACCTGGTTTAACGTAAAATTCTCTTTTTCGGGCCTCAGCAAGGGTGCCGTTTCGAGATACCTGACGCTTGAATCTTCTTAGTGCATCATCAAGCTGTTCGTTCTCTTTAAGAACTACCTTTGGCATTTGATAACCTCCCTTCCTGAGTAACAACCAAAAGAATTATAGCAAACTCCTTTTTTCATTTCAACTATTTTATGAAACTTTGTCGCCATTAAGGAAAAATGTCACCCTTCGTTAAGCGAAAATGTCACCTGTAATAATCAAACAGATATAATCTTCTTTATCTTGGAATAAAGGAGGTTCTATGAAAAAAGACAAAC
>CABVDD010000028.1 GCA_902497095.1 uncultured Faecalicoccus sp. | reverse complement strand
AATCACCTAATGTGATTCCTTTCACATTAGGTGACATTTTCGCTTAACGTTAACAGAATAAAAGAAAAGTGCACCGCTGGTGCACTAATTTCTTAATGTCGCATGACACTCTTTTTGAATGGCATCAATGATCGTATTAAACAAAGAATTGATTTCTTCTTCGTTTAATGTTTTCTTATCACTTTGGAACAAGATACGCAAAGCGATACTCTTTTCATTATCTGCCACATGTTCTCCTTGATACACATCAAAAACTTCTACATTTCGTACGATCATTTCTTTATCCAGCTTTCCATGCTTATGGATCACATCAACAACTTGTGAAACCGGCATAGAACGATCCATCACAAAGGCCAGATCTCGCTGCACGCTTGGATACTTTGAAATCGGTACATATTTGATTTTAGCTTTTTTACTGGCAAGGATCTTTCCATAATCAAATTCACAAAGTATTACATCTTTACAATCTGTCTCTTTGGCATATTGTGGATGAATCTGGCCTACAATACCTATTGTTTCCTGATCGATGCAGATACATGCCGAACGATATGGATGGAAATGTGTATCATCTAATTCATTTGGTACAAAATGAATACGTTTTTCATTGATTCCCACTTTTTCTAATATCGTTTCCATCAGTCCTTTTGCGGTATAGAAATCAGCCGGCAAAGAATATCCTGTCCATTTTGTTTGTTGTAAATTGCCGCTCAACACAAAAGCACCATGTGTTTGAACTCCTTCTTTGGCAGCTACATCACTTAATTCAAATACATTGATATTAGGAATATGTCGTGCCATATTATAGCTTACTACATCTAAAAGACTAGGCAGAATACTTGTACGAATATATCGTCTTTCTTCACTCATTGGGCTGGCAAGCTCAATCGCCTGACCGGCGCTTAAAATGGCGTTTTCCATCTTTTTCGTTGAAACTAAAGTATAAGTTACACAATCTTGCAGACCCTGGGAAATAAAATATTGGCGAAGATCACGGCGAAGATGTTGAGAAGGATTTAATTTTCCTTCTGTCATTTCCATCATTGGCAAAGTGCTTGGTAATCTATCGTATCCAATCAAGCGAATCACTTCTTCACTTAAATCGGCCATACCCTCTACATCGCTTCGATAACTTGGAACATCCACTGTAAAAGTATCTTGGTGATCTACTGGATTCCATTGTAGACGTTTAAACACTTCTAAAATTTCTTCTTTTGTAAAATCAGTTCCTAAGCGATCATTAATCGCCGTATAGGCGCAAGATAACGTTTTTGGTTCGTATGGAGTTTTTCCAAATTGTACGGTTTCTTCAATATCTTTGGCATCCGCATATTCAATCAAAAGTTGTACAGCACGATCTACTGCTTTTTGAGCTGCTAAAGGTTCAATACCCTTTTGATAGCGAATGCTTGATTCTGTAGCAAGATTTAAACGACGTGCCGTATTTCGAATAGATACATGATCAAAAATAGCACATTCGATGATCAATCCTGTTGTGGTATCTAAGATTTTAGAATCATCACCACCCATAACACCGGCAATTCCAATTGGTTTACCATCATTGGTGATCACAATATCTTCAGGCTGTAAAGCATATGTAATACCATCTAATGCCGTATAATCTTCTTGTAATCCATCAACAACCGTAATTTCCTGATTTTTTATGGCCTCTTTATCATAAAAATGCATAGGTTGCCCTGTCTCCAACATAACGATATTTGAAATATCGACAACATTGTTAATTGAGTGCATTCCAGAAGCACGTAAAAGTTCTTTCATCCATAACGGACTTTCTTTGATCGTAACATGTCCAATCACTTTTCCTAAAAATAAAGGACATTTTTCTGTTTTAGAAGCTACATGCAGATTCGTAGATCCACCACAATCTGCTGCATTCTGATAATCTGGCAATTTTACTTCCCGATTCAATATAGCTCCAGCTTCCATAGCCATATTAAAGCTTGCCAGGCAGTCATTACGGTTTGGTGTCAATCCAATCTCCAGGATTTCATCATCCCATCCTAAATATTGTAAAGGATTGGTATTTCCTACAGGAGCCTCTGGATCCAATACTTCAATACCTGCTTTTTGTTCTTCTGTTAATAGATGTGGATCCACACCCAGTTCCAATAAAGAACAAATCATACCGTTACTTTCCTGACCGCGAATAACGCCTTTTTTTATTTCACCGCCCGGCAATTTAGCTCCCGGCAAGGCAACGATTACTTTTTGATGCGCTGCGACATTAGGTGCACCACAAACAATATTTAAAACTTCATTTCCTATATCTACTTTTGTACAGTGTAAATGATCACTGTCTGGATGATCACTGCATTCTATGACTTCACCAATAATCAAGTTTGTTCCTTGAGACTGGTGTTCAATCCCTTCTACTTCCAACCCGGCATCCGTAATCTTTTGAGCCAGTTCTTCTATAGAAAGATCGGAAATATCCATATATTGTGAAAGCCATTTTCTAGAAATTCGCATTGTATTTCCTCCTATTCAAACCGCTTAAATTCATCCGTAAAACGCATATCATTGGTATAAAAATGACGAATATCATCAATACCATATTTCAACATTGCGACACGTTCAATTCCTACCCCAAAGGCAAATCCGGAACATTTTTCAGGATCATATCCTGCCATCTTCAAAACATTTGGATGTACTTCTCCAGCACCCAGGATTTCGATCCATCCCGTTCCTTTACAAGTAGGACATCCTTTTCCATTACAAATATGACAAGATACATCTACTTCTACGCTTGGTTCTGTAAATGGGAAAAAACTTGGTCGAAAACGAATTTCACGATCCTGACCGAATAATTTACGAGCCATAAATTCCAATGTTCCTTTTAAATCTGACAATGTAACATGTTCTCCGATAACCAAGCCTTCCATCTGCATGAACTGATGAGAATGTGTCGCATCATCATCATCACGACGATATACTTTTCCCGGACATACAACTTTGATTGGCAAAGAAGGAGCACTTTGTTCTAAAACCTTCATTTGAATAGCTGTAGTATGTGTTCGAAGCAGCCAGTTTGGATCGATGTATAAAGAATCCTGCATATCTCTTGCCGGATGATCCTTTGGAATATTCGCTCTTTCAAAACAATATTCATCACTGACTATATCGTTTCCTTCAATTACCTGATAGCCCAAACCGATAAATAAATCTTCCAATTCTTGTGTGACAAGATTTAAAGGATGCAAATTGGCAATATGAGGTTTTCTTCCTGGTAGCGTAATATCAATTTTTTCACTCTCAATTTTTGCCAACATTTCCTTTTGTGCCAGTTCTTGTCGTTTTTCTTCAATCGCCTGCAAGATCTGTTGCTTAAGCTGATTGACCTTCTGCCCAAATACTGGTTTTTCCTCTGCAGAAAGACTCTTCATGTTTTTCATCAATCCCTGAACCGGACCCTTTTTACCTAGATAATACACACGCAACTCATTGAGCGCACTACCTTGTTGGCAATCCTGGATCTTTTCCAGTGCTTCCTTTTGAAGCTGTTCAATTTGTTCCATTGTTTTCACCCTTTCTTAATAAAAATAAAAAAAGACGAGCACAGGAACCAGTTACGGCGGTACCATCCTGTTTCGTCTTTACGCACTTATTTATCATGATAACCGTTTGAAACGGAAGAGGTTTGCTCTTACTCCCAGGTGAATTCATCCAACTTCTCTGTTCAGACCTTTCAGCCGATGAGTCTGATTCTCTAGCCATCGAATTCTTTGGATTACTACTCCTGTTCAACGTTTTAACACTAGTGATTATACAAAATCCCCGTATAACTTTCAACTATATTTCGTCGCTATCTTGTGCCGGAGCCATCGCATCAATTTTAGATTGAAAATGTTTTGCCTTTTGTACAAAAGCCATTTTATTACCTAAACTGATGACCTTTTCAAAATACATGCTTGCCAGAGAATAATCTTGTTCGACAAATGAAATCATTCCAATATAATAACAGGCATCAACTTGTTGAAATGGAAGTCTTGCCTTCTGTAAAGCTTGCAGATAATATTTTTTACACGTATTAAATTGGCCATTCATCAAATCTACTTTATTTTGAATGGATGCTAATTCTTCACTTTGCACAAGAACGCCCTGCATTCCATAGTTCATGCGAACCTTTCCGGCTTCTTCTTTACAACGATCCAAAGCATCTTCATCTTTTAACATATAGTTGATCGTTGCCATCAAGCTCCAGTATTGTAATAAGCTTGCCTGATCTCTTCGTGAATAATCGATCAATACATCCATTGCCAGTTCTGGATCATCCATATAAATCAATGATTGAGCTAAAAGAATACGATTTTTTAACTTCACTTTCCCTTTGCGATTCATGGAATAGTAAATGATGGCACTAGCACACGCTTCTGGATCACAATTCTGATATAGAAGTAATCTTATCGGCATTAATGAATTGGCAAAATAGCGCATCAAATAATTGAAAGACATGAATAAGAAAATAAATAATAAAACCAATACTATAAAATTTTGTACAAAGAAAAGTACAAATAAAGCGGCAATTACACCTAAAGTATATACTGCGATAAACTTGTTAACATTTCTTTTACATTCCAATGCCACTTTTTTGACATTTTCATCCAATGTATGATGAATCTTATAAATTCGCACGATTTCATCATCGTCTGAAAAATTACGTTGTTGCCTTTGAAACGATAAAGAACTTCTTAAACTAAGCATTCCGTAGATACAAACAACAACAGCTGGAATCAAAAGAAGAATACCTATTAACAGTAAATATACCGATGCCATCAATAAAAGCACGATAAATATTAATGGTGCATAACTACTCTTGCTGGCCAAATATTGTGCCAAAAAGACAATGTTGACTAAACCGGCAAATACAATGCCTGTCATACCTGCCTGCAATGCCGGATTGGTCATCCAATCACGAATCATGGCAAATTCTGCCGAAGAAACTCCCGCCTCGCGAGCTATTTCCTGTAAATAAATCTGCAAGGTATCTCCATATATAAAATATGTAATCAGACCAAAGAGCACTCCAATCCCGAAGGATACCAGAAGTGCGATCAGATGAGTCTTACAACGATATTTCCACATTACTTTTGCTTCCTTTCAATGATCCTGGCAGGCATTCCTACAGCTGTACAACCATCAGGCACATCGATCAACACCACCGCATTAGCACCAATCTTACAATGATTGCCTAACACGATATTTCCCAGACATTTAGCTCCGGATCCAACATAAACCCCATCCTTTAGTGTCGGATGTCTTTTTTTATGTTGTTTACCTGTTCCACCCAATGTCACGCCATGATAAAGATGACAATCATTTCCAATAATAGCAGTTTCTCCAATCACGACACCCATGCCATGATCAATGATCAATCCTTTACCAATCGTAGCTCCAGGATGAATTTCGATTCCCGTCCATTTTCTTGCGACATTGGAAATAAAACGAGCTAAAAAAGTGCGATGATGATCCCATAACCAACGGGCAATACGGTGTAAACCAATCGCTTTAATGTGCGGATACAGCCAAAAAACTTCCCACTTAGAATGGGCAGCCGGATCTAATTCCATCGTTCTCTTTATATTATAAGCAGCATCTTTAAAAAAAGATCTTCCTTCATACTCACTCATGAAAGAATTTTATGTTATTTTATATAAAATTGCAAGTTAACGGCACTTAAAAAGGATAGTATCAAAAACCATCCTCTTTAATAACAATTTATTTTTTCTTTCGCATCCACTGTAAAAACAGAATCAGACTTCCCAAAAAGCCAGACAAGAAAAACCAATATACAAATACAAAATTCATGGACTTACCTGTTGGTACAACTGGCTTTTTTTCATTCTTTACCACTAAATGTATTTGCCCCTTTTCCATTTTTTCAGGTTTATCATCAATCCAAAGTTCCTTGTTTTTGATCTCAATTTTATAAATATGTTTTTTCAAATCATATCCCTGCGGCGCCTTTGTTTCTTTTAAATACCATGTACCTTCCGAAATTTCTTTAAATAAAGAAACCCCTTCTTTCATATTTGTTTGTCCAACTTGAACTTTTTGTTTGCCTAATGGATCTTTATACAATACAAATTCAAAATCTTTATTTTTTATTCTTTCCCCTGTTTTCAAATCTACTTTTTCTACTTCAATTTCATAGAAAGGCTCTACTGAAAATCTTTGTTCCTTGTCATTAAAATCTTCATGCGTTGCCAAAATGTGTCCTTGCATACAATACAGTTCTTCAAAAACTACATACTCTCCTTTAGGTAAAGATTCCTTTTCAATCCAGAATGTATTATCCACGCTCTCATTTTGACTTTTTGGCGAAAATTGAATCTCATGCATCAATTCCTTTCCCTTTACAATAACCGGTTTTCGTGTGGATACATCCATGATCACACCTTTTAAACGATATGTTTTTTGAACATCCAGATTTTGAAAATGAACGGTATCCGTCAATTTAAAATTTTGATTCTCGTTAAATATCTTCGTATCTTTTTCATTTGTTTTCACAGAAGTATCTATTGTCATTCTTTTATTTTTTAACTTTTTAGAAACACGATAAGATTTTGTCGTAACATCTTTTTGTGTAAATACAAAATCAATTCCTTCTTTATCAAGCTTATATCCTTCTTTAGTTTGAATTTCCTTTAAATGATAAACTGTTTTCCCTAATCCGATCGGCAAATCTGTAATGCGCAATATCTGATCTTGACCAAGAGTATAAACACCATCTTTTCCGGCTCCTACATTAATTTTTTCATGAGCGTGATACATCACACTTCCATCAAGAGGATCGATTACATCCTCTTTGGCACTTAACTCAAATAATACATCTTGTGTACATTGTGTACAGCTCTCTAAAATATCTGGCCCTTCAAACTCTTTCTGTAGTTCAATAATGCCTGTTGGTTTTTCGTTTTCAATGACAACTTCTATATAGGCATCCTCTTGTTGATCTTTCATAGAAACAAGATTTTTACCTACATCGACCCATACTGGCTCTTGAAGTAAAAGATAACCTTTTGGAGAAGCAATCTCTTCTATGCGATATCTTCCTGCTTTTAACTTTAAAGGTGTAGTTACTTTCCCTTTTTCATCTTTAGCCATGAAAACACCTTTCATATCTTTACTTGTATTGGATGCAGTTTCAAAAGTATCATATATTTTAGAAGCAACCTTCATCGTCGCTTTTTGATTTTGTTCATCAAATATTTGAAATTGAGCGCCCGAGTATATTATTTCTTTATCTGTATCTTTATCTTTTTTTATAAGTCTAAGATAATAATCGCTAGGTCGATTATTAATAGTATATTCTGTCAATTCTTTATCCTGATCATCCACTATAAAAGTAAATGATTCTTTTAATAAGTCTGTTTCTTCTTTGCCCTTTAATTGTTTGACTATATAAGTTCCGTATGCTAATTTTCGGCTCAGTGCATTTCCTTTTTCATCAGTCTGTAATATATCCCATTCACGATCAGTAAATGTTTCTTTATGCTTTAATGCTTCTTGAACACTTCCATATTGATACACATATTTTTTTAAAACAGCACCAAATTGCGCATTAGGTTCTACTTTTACAATTTCTGAAGTAGCAGCATCTGTTATGATTTTCTTTAAATGAAATTGTCCCGTGATAACTTCATCTTTTACACACAAACGAACATCTTTTAATGTTTTAACATCTGCACTTATACTTTTACCATCTAATAAATATCCTTTTGGTGCTTTTATTTCTTGAATCGAATAAGTTCGATCGGAAGGAAGATTTTCTATCACATTACTTTGCAGATCTTCCTGAATACGCAAAGTACCTATTTGTTCACCTGTTATATCATCTGTAACTGAATATTCGGCATTTGCCAAAGAAGCCTCTCCTTGTGCTCTAGAAGCTGTTTCAAGATCTTCTTTTGTGATTTGAATGCTTCCTAGACGCACATGCGCCTGAAAGCGAAGTGTTTGTGAAGAAGCACCCGTAATATATCCTACTTCTTGATAACCGTAAGGGTTCTTATAAGCAATGCTTGTTCCTTGTGGAATATAAAAACAATGCATTGAAGCACTTCCTTGTAAACCATCTTCTTTATCCATCCATACACGAACTTGATTGGCATTGCGTTCCATTTTCAATGTGCTTTGATCTAAAACATAATTTTCAAAAACATGATTTTGATCCGTCAATGTTTGTGCAAATTCTTTTCCATATCCATATAAAGTAACATCTTGTCCTTGAAATGAAACTTGCGTTTCCATGACATGCAATCGCTGATTGATCAAATCAATCTTACTTTGTATTTCAGGATGGATATGTGTGATCAGACCAGGTGAGATTTCCTGCCATATTCGTATTTGTGTGGCAAAATCCATCTCCATGCTTCGATCGGACTTATATCCATATCCTAAGCTAGAGATCCATTCTAATTTTTTTGTCAATGCGGCATTTCCAAAATAACTAGCCAGATCCATTGCGGTATAGCCACCATTTCCATTGGCAATGGATGCCAAAGGTTGGATGCAGTAAACCTTTTGACCATGAATGCTCAACTGTGCATAATAACTTGAACTATAACCAGAAGCAGTAGGTCTAGTTGTACCAACTGCCCATTTATCTTCAGGGTTGACATGCACACCTACTGGTGCCTGTACACTTACTATAGCTGCACCTTGTGCTTTTATAGGTGACCATTGCATCATCACCATACAAATACTAAAAATAAACCAAAGAGCTATTTTAATTTTCTTTCGTATCATTATCTCCTCCGTATCCTTAAAATGATTACCCTATTATTAAATACGATAAAAAATCAAAAAAGCATTAAAAAGTTCAGCTAATCTGAACTTTTTTCATCTTCCTTATTCTCTGTTACTTTTTCTTCCTCGTTTTTTTCCTTATTAGATTCTTCTGTTGACTCAGGCTGCGTTTCTTCTTTTTTTGAATCTTCATCCGGTTGATCTTCCGCAACGATTTCAAACTCTTGTGTCAATGAATCCATCATTCCTAAAATCACAGCCAGTACATAAAGGATGATTGCAAACATAAAAGGGGCAAATGCACTACTGATCAAATTATTAACAATTTCCATAACAGGAGCCGAAGATCCATAAGCTGTATAATACTGTGTGACTGAATCATACGTATAAAACAACACATATCCTGTATAAACTAATGTAAGCAATGATAAACCATATAATACTTTTTGTAACAATTTTTTATTTTTCATTTTCATATCCTCACTTGATACAAATGATATTCTACCATAAATACCTCATATCCTTAAAGTCCTGACCAATTTTGTTTGTCAAAGAGTATATTCTTCGCTATAATAAGAAGGCAAATGAGGTCGTGGTGGAATCGGCAGACACGCTACTTTGAGGGGGTAGTGAGCTTAGCTCGTGTGGGTTCAAGTCCCACCGTCCTCACCATTTGTCAACAAGCCTTTTAAAGAAGGCTTTTTTATTTTTCTAATAAACAAACACATTCCAAACCATTCGTATGACAAAACATGTCTACAGGTTGTACAACTTTACAATAAAAACCACTTGCCTCAAACATTTTTATATCTCGTACCAATGTATTGGGATTACAAGAAATATATACTATCCTTTTTGGATCTAATCTTGTGATGTGGCTAATGCCTGCTTCACTCAATCCTTTTCTTGGCGGATCTACAAAGACAACATCCGTTTCTTTCGTATAATTCTGTACAAAGATACTGGCATCCTGGCATATAAAATTGATATTGGATAACTGATTGATCAGTGCATTTTTATTAGCGTTTTCTACTGCCTCTGAAACAATTTCCACACCTGTCACCTTTTTAACATATGGAGCTATTACACAACCAATGGTACCTACTCCGGAATATAAATCAATTACACGATCTTCCTTAGATAATCTGGCCAAATTTATGGCTTGTGTATACAAAACTTCCATCTGTTTAGGATTTACTTGAAAGAAAGATTTAAAATGCAATTGTATATCTTGAGACATACATTTTTGCATCATCGTATCTTGTCCATATAGTACTGTATAATCCTTTCCCAGGATCACATTATCCAAACGATCATTTTTATTAAACACGATAGAAACAACATTTGAAAAAGCATTTATTATTTCTTTAGCTAATCCACCGATATGATTTTCTTTGCCAATAAAAACAACTTGCACTTGATTTTGTTCATTGGATCGTAGTAAAACATGGCGCAATGTTTTAGCACTTTCTATCTGTATATGTTGCTTGATATATTGATACACTTCATTAATGGGCTTAGATTGAATCACACAATAATCACAATCTACGATCGAGTTGGAATGAGGACGATAAAATCCCATATAAACTTTATCTTGTATCACCTGTATCGGAAACTGAGCTTTATTTCGATAATGATATGGTTCTTTCATTCCTAAAGTATCTTTAATAGTGCAATCTAAATGATTTCTTTTAAAAAGCTGACGTACATAATCTGTTTTTATTTCTAATTGTTTAGGATATGCCATATGTTGAAAACAACAGCCTCCGCATTGGCTGGCATATGGACACATGGGCTCTATTCTATCTTTAGAAATCATTTGCATTTGTTCTATCTTTCCAAACGCATATTTCTTTAAAACTTTAACAATTCGTATCTTGGCACGTTCACTCTTTATTAGACCTGGTACAAATACAACTTGCTGGTGTATACGCACTACACCATAGCCTTGATTTGTCACGTCCAGACACTCTGCTTCATAAATTTCATTTTTCTTCATACGGGTATTTTAACTTTTTTTAAGTCTATTGACAATCCTATCAAATGACATATAATTATATAGCAAACTATATTTTTATATAGCAAGCTATATTTTTAAGGAGGTGTTGGATGAATCGAAGAAAATATGGTTACGGTTTCTATTTCAAGTGTATTCAATCTTCTATTGAAAAACACATGAACGAAACTCTAAAGGACTTTGATTTGACACTGTCACAGGAAAAAGTCCTTCGTTTTCTGCAATGGACGAAGTTAGAAAAAGTATCCCAAAAAGATATAGAAGAGTTTTATCACATCTCCAATCCAACGGTAACTGGAATTTTAAACCGCTTGGAACAAAAGGGATATATACGTCGCGTAATCAGTGAAAATGATAAACGTGTTCATTACATTGAATCGACCGAAAAAGCTTTAGAGCTTGAAAAAACCGTTCATCGCAGTGTAAAAATGATGGAAGCCAAATTAGTAGAAGGACTGCAGCCTGATGAAAAAGAATTGTTGTTTATCCTTTTAGAAAAAGTAACCAATAACGTAATTGAAAAGGAGGAAGAATAAATATGTTAAAAACATTGATGGCTCAAATCAAAGAATATAAGATCAATACGATCAAATCTCCACTTTATGTCATCATTGAAGTTATCATGGAAGTCCTGATTCCCTTTTTAATGTCAATCCTGGTCGATCAAGGTATCGAACAAGGAAATATGGACATTGTATGGAAAATTGGTGGTATCATGGTTGTCTGTGCTTTTATCGGCTTATGGGCCGGTGCTCAAAGTGGAAAACATGCAGCCATTGCCAGCAGTGGTTTTGCGAAAAACCTTCGTAAAGCTGAGTATGAAAATATTCAAAAGTTTGCTTTCAGCAATATTGACCAATATTCAACCGGAGGGTTAATTACACGTATGATGACAGATGTCACGAACGTACAAATGGCTTTTCAGATGATCATTCGTGTCTGCATTCGTGCTCCCTTTATGTTGATTGCCGCATTAAGCATGTGTTTCTTTATCAACTTTGAACTTTCTTTAATATTTGTGGGTGTCATCATCTTTTTAGGAATTGCATTATTTACTGTTAGTTTTGTTGTACATCCTATTTTTAGAAGGATGTTTCGAAAATATGATGCTTTAAATGCTTCCGTACAAGAAAACATCAGTGGTATTCGTGTCGTAAAAGCATATGTCCGCAGTAAATTTGAAACGAAGAAGTTCCATAAAGAAAGCAGTGATATTTACCATATCCAAATGAAAGCTGAAAAAATCTTGATTTGGAACATGCCTTTTATGCAGTTAAGTATGTATGGTGCCATTTTGATGATTTCCTGGTTTGGTGCTCATATGATCGTTGGTTCCTCTTTGACAACAGGAGAACTGATGTCCTTATTTACTTATACCGCAAATATTTTAATGTCCTTAATGATGTTTAGTATGGTCTTTGTCATGGTCGTTATGTCCATTGCCAGCGGTGATCGTATTGCCGAGGTCATCAACCAAAAAAGTGATTTGGTTTCTCCGCAAAACGGTATCAAAGAAATCAAAAACGGACAAATTGATTTTGAAGATGTTTATTTTGAATATACGAACATTCAAGATGAAGCCAACTATGTTCTAGACAATATAGATTTGCATATCCCAAGTGGATCCACATTAGGAATTCTAGGTGCTACCGGATCTGCCAAATCTTCTTTAGTACAGTTGATCCCAAGACTTTATGACGTAACCGGTGGCAGCGTAAAAGTAGCTGGTATCGATGTTCGAGATTATGATCTGGAAAGTTTAAGAAACAGTGTAGCCATGGTTCTGCAAAAAAATGTGCTCTTCTCTGGAACTATCAAAGAAAATATGCGATGGGGTAATCCAAACGCAACGGATGAAGAAATCGAAGAAGCTTGTAAGTTAGCACAAGCGGATGAATTCATTCAAAAAATGCCAGATAAATACGATACTTATATTGAACAAGGTGGTACGAATGTTTCCGGTGGACAGCGCCAACGTTTATGTATCGCCCGTGCTATTTTGAAAAAACCAAAAATCTTGATTTTGGACGATTCCACAAGTGCGGTAGATACGAAGACAGATGCCTTGATTCGTCAAGCTTTCATGGAAAAAATTCCAGATACAACACGAATCATTATTTCACAGCGTGTCAGCTCCATTCAAGATTCCGATCAGATCCTGGTTTTGGATGAAGGACGTATTTCTGGATTAGGAACACATGAAGAATTATTGAAAACTAACAAGTTGTACCGTGAAACTTTCCAGGAACAACAGAAAGGAGGCAGTCTAAGTGAATAAGAAAAAAAATAACGGACTTTTCCGTATTATCAAAGTAACGATTTCTAATTATAAATTGGCCTGCTTCTTTATATTTATCTTTATTTTAATTAGCTGCTTTGCCAACGTATATGGATCTACTTTCTTAAAAGATTTGATCGATGTCTATATCGTACCTATGTTAAGCCAAGGTACACCGGATTATGGACCACTGGTACAAGCTTTAATCACTTTGGCATGTATTTATTTGGCTGGTATATTTAGTACATACCTATATAACCGAATCTTATTAAATGTGGCATTAGGAACTTTACGAGATACACGTGATCATTTGTTTGAACATATGGAAACCTTGCCAATTGGCTACTTTGATACTCATGCTCATGGGGATATCATGTCTATCTACACAAACGATACTGATACGCTTCGTCAGTTGTTGACCATGGCTATTCCACAGATGATCGTCAGCATTGTCACAATGGTTTCTGTTTTGATTTCCATGTTGATCTTAGATATTCCTTTGACAATCGTAGCTATTGTAATGGCAGTCATCATGATCATTGTTTCACGCTTTATCACAAGTCGTTCTTCCTTATATTTCCGCGCGCAACAAGATGATTTAGGTAAAGTCAACGGATTTATTGAAGAAATGGTAGAAGGAAGCAAAGTTATTAAAGTTTTCTGTCATGAAGAACAAAGCTTAAAAGACTTTAACGTAGTCAATGATCAATTATTTAAAGCCAGTGCAAATGCCAATATGTTTGCCAATATTTTAATGCCGATCATTGGAAACTTAGGTTATTTAAGTTATGTTTTTACCGCCATTATCGGCTCTTTGTTGGCATTAAACGGAATCGGTGGTTTAACTTTAGGTACCATTGCCGCTTTCTTACAATTGAACCGTTCTTTCAACAATCCAATCGGTCAGATTTCACAACAAGTCAACTCTGTAGTTATGGCGGCCGCCGGAGCTTCTCGTATCTTTGAATTAATTGATACACCAAGTGAGATTGATGATGGAAAAGTCACTTTGACAAATGTTGAAATTCATGAAGATGGCTCAATGAGCGAAACCTCCACAAATACTGGACACTGGTGCTGGCGCCATCCTAGAGAAGATGGAAGTGTAGAACTTGTACCATTGAAAGGTGATGTTCGCTTCCACGATGTTATTTTTGGATACAATGAAAAGAAGACAATTTTACACGATATCAATTTGTTTGCCAAACCTGGCGAAAAAATTGCCTTTGTTGGAGCTACCGGTGCCGGTAAGACAACTATTACCAATTTGATCAATCGTTTCTATGATATACAAAAAGGTTCTATCACCTATGATGGTATCGATATCAAATTGATCAAAAAAGATGATTTACGACGTTCATTAGGTATCGTATTACAAGATACCAACTTATTTACCGGAACGATCATGGATAACATTCGTTATGGAAAACTAGATGCGACAGATGATGAATGTATCAAAGCTGCCAAATTGGCCAATGCGCATGAATTCATCAAGCATTTGGATCATGGCTATCAAACAATGATCACTGGTTCTGGTACTTCCTTATCACAAGGACAAAAACAATTATTATCTATCGCCCGTGCTGCCGTTGCCAATCCACCTGTATTGATTTTGGATGAAGCTACTTCTTCTATTGATACACATACAGAGCGTATCGTTCAAGATGGTATGGATAAGTTAATGCAAGGACGTACAGTATTTGTCATTGCGCATCGTTTAAGTACCATTCAAAACAGTGATGCCATCATGGTATTGGAGAATGGTCGAATTATCGAACGAGGCAGTCATGATGAATTGATCAAACAAAAAGGAACTTACTACCAGCTTTATACAGGTGCCTTTGAATTAGAATAATCACTAAAGGACTTCATCAAATCGATGAAGCCCTTTTTCTATACAAAAAATAAAAAGCCTCTTTATTCTTCAATAAGATCAAGAGGCTATATTCTATAATTTATGCATTTTCATTAAATACTTGTAAGGCTAGACAACCTAATCCTGTATGAATTCCAACAGCGCTTACCAAATCTATGATCTTTACTTTAGTACCATCGAAAGACTTCTGTATCTTTTGGGCATAATCTACTGCAGCATCCAAAACATCAACATGCGCTACAATAAATGTAAAATCGGATAAAACACCTTTTTCTTTAATAAATTCGATAACGCGATCCTGCGCTTTTGACATGGTCCGCACTTTGGCCAGTACATCTACTCGACCTTTTGTCTTTTTATCCAAATACAAGACAGGTTTGATTTTCAACAAACCACCTAGAACAGCTGCCGTTGGTGTCAGCCTTCCACCACGTTTCATGTGTTGTAAGTCATCGCACAACAAGATCGTTTCACAACTTTGCGCAATGCGTTCCAATCGACTAATGGTTTCTTCTACTGTATGATTGGATTCAATCATCTCTTTGGCAATTTCAATCATTCTTCCTTGTACGACTGCCGTTACATAACAATCGACTCCATAGAATTGTAAACCTGCTTCTTTAGCCATCATTTCTAAAGTATCATAGGTTCCAGACAATCCTTTACAAATCGGTACGCAAAATACGGCATCATATCCTTCCTTCTTTAAAGTCTCAAAGAGATCTTCCATGAGCCCTGGTTTTGGCAAACTTGTCTTCATCAACACTTGATCATGAAGATTCTCAATTACTTTTTCATAAGAAATCGTTACATATTCATCATAGGAGTTGCCATTATATTCAATTTGCAAAGGAAGACAATAGATACCTTTTTCTTTCCAGTACTCTGGATCTTTACCAGTACCTGTATCTGTCACAAATGCAATCTTCATCTAATCGACTCCTTTCACCTTTTTACAGTATTGATAAGCTACGGATCCTAAACCAGTATGTGCTGCAATCACACTGCAGATCGGATCTCTTTCAATAGTTACATCTTTTCCAATTAAGTTTTGTAATTCTTCTACACAAAGTTTTGCGTTTTCTTCTGCCGCTGAATCCAGTACAAAATATACACAATCACCTGCTTCTTTAGCACCTTTAGCGGCTAATTTAGCAGCTTTGGAAATGGCTTTTGCCATAGTTCGTACCTTCTCACAAGTTCCAACTTTTCCTTCAGAATTCTTACTGACTTCAAGAATCGGCTTGATTTTCAACATACCTGCCAGTTTCGCTGCCATAGGTGTCAATCGCCCACCACGAGCTAAATGATCTAAATCTTCCGGAATCAAGAAACCTTGCGAATGATCGAGAACGGCTTTTAATCGATTTACGATTTCATCTGGTACATAACCTTTATCATTTAGCTTAGCTGCACTGATAGCTAAATACTTTTCAACGCTTAATGTCGTATAAATATCTAATGTATGTACCTTGATTTCATGCCATTTTGCGCTGGCCTGAATGGCTTGATTGGTTCCTGATAATCCACTGGATAGAGTAACTGCGATAACATCGGTAACTCCATCTTTCTTATATTGATCAAAAAGTTCTTCGATCATGCCCAAAGGCGGCATGCTCGTTTGTGGTAAATAGCCTTTATCAATCAAGTCATATAACTGCTCTGTCGTCAGATCAATACCGTCTAAATACGTTTTATTTTCTACAATGACTTGTAAAGGCAAATAATCTAAATGATACTGTTGAGCTTGTTCTTTAGTCAGCCCACAGCCACTATCTGTCAATACTCTTACTTTCATTTTAATTCTCCAATCTTTGGTTATATGGTATCACGATATGCTCGTTTTCTCAATCGTACACCCCCCTGAACCATAAAATTCCCCCTGTCATTTCCTAATGAGCATGATATAATTGTAATAACAAATATGAGGTGTTTTTATGGCTAGTTTTATCACATTTGAAAATGTCAGAAAAACATATACAATGGGCGAAATCAAGATTCATGCACTCGATGGCGTCTCTTTTTCCATTGATCAAGGCGAGTTTGTCATCATAGCAGGAGCCAGTGGTGCAGGTAAAAGTACCATTCTAAATTTATTAGGCGGTATGGATACCGTAACCGAAGGAAATATCATTGTGGATGGACAAACCATCAGCAGCTACAATGAAAAACAACTGACTTTATATCGCCGTTATGATGTTGGTTTTGTCTTTCAGTTTTATAACTTAGTACAAAACTTAACCCTAAAAGAAAATGTTGAACTGGCAACACAAATTTGTAAAAATCCTTTAAACATAGAAGAAACGATTCGATCCGTTGGATTGGAAGAAAGAATGGATAATTTTCCGAGTCAGCTTTCAGGTGGTGAGCAACAGCGTGTTGCGATCGCAAGAGCCCTTGCCAAAAATCCAAAGCTTTTACTTTGCGATGAGCCAACTGGCGCATTAGACTATAAAACTGGTAAACAAGTTTTAAAAGTTTTACAAGATACCTGTCGGCAACAAAAAAAGACAGTGGTCGTCATTACCCATAATTTAGCTTTGACGCCTATGGGAGATAAAGTCATAAAAGTCAAAAGTGGAAAAATCGACTCGGTAGAAATAAATCCGTCTCCAATGGATGTAGAAAAGATTGAGTATTGATGCCTAAAACTTTTTTAAAAAATATCTTTTATGAAATCAAAAGCTCTTTTGGACGTTTCTTTTCCATTCTTTCCATCGTCGCAATAGGAGTTGCCTTTTTTGCAGGTGTTAAAGCATCGGCTCCGGACATGAAATATTCAGCCGATCAATACTTTGATCAACAAAATCTACAAGACATTCAAATCTATTCCACTTTAGGATTTACACAAGAAGATATTGATGCGATTTCCAAAGTCAAAGGTGTAGAGTGTGTACAAGGTGTTTACACCATGGATGTGCTGACAAAAAAAGAAAATACACAACTTGTATTAAAATTGTTTTCTTTGCCTGACAAACAAGAAGTCAATACGATTCGATTAGTAGATGGACGTATGCCAGAAAATGAAAATGAATGCTTAATTGAAGCAGCCAGTGCCACTAATACGTTATTTGGAAATTTAAAGATCGGTGAAACCATTACTTTAACCAGTGGAACCGATACTCCAATTGATGATTCTTTACATCAGGATACGTATACGATCGTAGGTACTTGTTATACACCGACTTACTTAAGTTATCAAAAAGGAAGCAGTTCGATCGGTTCTGGTACTCTCAATGGCTTTGTCTTTATTCCTGAAGAAAATATCAAATCCGAGTATTATACAGAAGCTGACGTTCTTGTCAAAGGTGCAAAAGCTTATAATTCATATGATGCGGATTATTTTGATGTTATAGAGCCTGTTGTCAAAAGAATCGAAAAAATTGCAGATAAACAAATTGACATTCGTATACAGGAAAGTCAAAAAGAATTAAAGGATGCCGAAGCAAATTTCAATACTGAAATAGAAAATGCACAAAACCAGTTAGATCAGGCAAGCCAGCAAATTGAAGATGGTAGCCTGCAGATCCAACAAAACGAACAAACACTAACGGCTTCAAAAGCACAGCTTGATGCCGGATGGAATGAATACTACAGTGGACAGGCAGCTCTAGAAAATCTGCCGGCAATCAATCAAGCACTAGAGCAAATTGAACTGGCAGAAGCAAGTCTTCCAACCATTCAAAATGGCCTGGCACAATTACAAAGTGGTCTAGATCAAATACAACAACAAAAAACACAATTACAAACCAGCTATGATAATGCCACAAGACTAAAAGAAAAACTACAACAAATACAAAGTCAGATCGATGCATTACCACCTGAATCATTAGATTTAGAAGCTTTGCTTCAGGCTAAAGCACAAATAGAAAATCAATTGGCTATGCTTCAACCTTATGTCGATGCCTATGATAAGCTTGTTCAACAAGAACAATCTCTTCAACAACAAGCACAACAATTACAGATACAAGAAACAAGCATACAAGAAGCTATTGGTCAAAAATCAGAACTTTTGGCAAATCGAGATGCTTTGCTGGCTGCACAAAGCCAGTTACAGGACGCCTATAATCAACTTGTACAAGCGCAGCAGCAATATGATTCTGGTATTCAACAAATCGAAAACGCTAAGCAAGAATTAGAAAATAGTCGTCAAAAACTATTAGAGGGGCAAAATGAATTAGAAGCACAAAAACAAGATGCTCAAAATGAATTGGATCAAGCACAACAACAAATCGATGAATTACAAGGGAAATGGATCGTACTGGATCGTAATTCTCATTATTCGTATCGAGATTATGGTGCATGTGCGGATCGTATGGATGGTATTGCGGCAGTATTCCCTGTATTTTTCTTTATGGTCGCCGCTTTAGTTTGTATGACCACTATGACAAGAATGGTCGATGAACAAAGAAACGAAATCGGAACCTTAAAAGCATTGGGATATTCCAAAATACAAATTGCCAGCAAATATTTAATTTATGCACTTATTGCGAGTATTTTAGGTTCGATCATTGGTTGTGCAGTAGGCATGATTGTATTCCCTACGGTTATATTCACTGCTTGGAATATGTTATACAATCTAGAAACGATTCACTTTGCCTGGCAGCCTGGTTTAATTTTACTGGCTTCCGGATCGGTTACCGGAATTACTTTACTGGCTACGATTTATTCCATCTATGCCGAATTGATAGAAGTACCAAGCCAACTTATGCGACCTAAAGCTTCTAAAGCCGGCAAGAAAATTTTATTGGAGCGTATCAAACCTTTATGGAATCGTTTGACCTTCTTACATAAAGTAACAGCTCGAAATATTTTCCGCTATAAGAAACGGTTCTTTATGACTGTCATTGGAATTGCCGGATGTTCTGCCTTATTAGTTGCCGGATTTGGAATTAATGATAGTATAAGCGATATTGCCCAACAACAATATGGAAATATCTATCATTACAATGCCACAATCAGCACCAGTCAAGAAAGTGCGTCTTTGGCAAAAGAAATTCAAGATATCAAAGGCATAACTTCATTGTTTGAAGAACAACAATTTTCTGGTACCGTAGAAGTGGAAGGAGAAGATCAAACTGTAACATCTCATATCATAGATGATCTAAATCACTTTGATACTTTTACAACATTAAAAACAATGGATGATCAACCATTATCCCTGACAAATAAAGGTGTTCTGATTTCTCAAAAATTAGCTGATAAGTTAAATTTACAAATTGGAGATACTTTTAAAATCACTAGTGATGATAAAGAGCTTACGATCTTAGTTGATGGTATCTTTGAAAATTATGTAGGACATCATATCTATATGACCAAAGATTACTTCAACACATTAAACCAAGATATTGATGTGAATACGATTTATATGATAGAAACCAAAAATCAAAGTGAAAGCTTTGAAAAAGAATTAGGTAATCAGTTAATGGAATTAAATGGTGTAGAAAGCGTAACTTTCTATTCTTCCCTACAAAAGAACTTTGCCGATATGATCAGCAGCATTTCTTTCATTGTGGTTGTCTTAGTCATTAGTGCCGCTTTATTGGCATTTGTAGTACTTTATAATTTAAGCAACGTCAATATCAGCGAAAGAGTCCGTGAAATCGCAACCATTAAGGTTTTAGGCTTCACAAAACGAGAAGTCAACCAATATGTCAACCGAGAAGGTATCTTACTATCCATCATAGGAGCTATACTCGGGTTATTTATCGGAATCGGCTTACATCATCTGATCATGAATTTAGCAGAAATGGATGATGTGATGTTTGGTCGAACAATACTTCCTCAATCCTATGTCATCAGTTTTGCGATGACCATGATCTTTACATTGATCATTAACTTCTTTATGTCCTTTAAACTAAAAAAGATTCAAATGGTTGAATCCTTAAAAGCAGTAGAGTAAGGCAAATTGCCTTACTCTTTACTTTATTTTATTAACAATATTTTATAACTTGATGAATAAGATAAAAAACATAATAAAAGAAAGGTTTTCTACTATAATTTAGATTTTTAATATGTCTTCAAGAAATGTCTTAAATATTTAATAAGCGTCTAGCGTTGTTTGAAAAAATATTTTCTTTTATGTCATTTGACATTTTCGAAGATTTAATTTGATTTATTGCACGTTCAATTCCAAATGATGCAGGTGTAATAGGAAGATCTGATCCAAACAAAATTTTATCCGCTCCAAGAATTTCAGTAGCACATCGTATGGCAGGCTCACTCATAGAAGGCGTATCCACATATATATTGTCACTATAATTTTTATAATTTCTCATAAAAGAATCTTCATTTTTTGGATCTGTTACATTCATACCTTTTGCCAAATCGCCATTTAAATGCATTGTATAAAGCATATCAAAACGATCCAACATAAAAGGATACATACCTCCTAGCTGCCCCATTACTACTTTCAAAGAAGGATATTTATCAAATATTCCACTCATCACTAAGCGACTCAAACAAGATGTATTTTCTATAAGTTGTTCCATTCCTGCATGAAACATAGAGTCATTCATATAACCTGGCATAACACATTCTTTATCTTTAATAGAATATAAGCTACTAAAATGAATAAAAACTGGCTTCTTTAGTTTTGCCGCCTTTTCCCAAAAAGGAATGAATTCTGAATCATCCAGCAGTTTTAGTTTTCCATTGATTCTATAACCTGTCAAAACAGAATATCCCAATGCCCAAGTTGAAGTATTTTCCATTTCTTTTAAAGCAGCATCGCCTAAACGCAAATCAATCCATGCCGTGGCTCCTATATTTGAAGGATGCTTCAATACAATATCGTGTGTTTTTTGGTTTATATCTGAGACAATTTGAGAATGTGTATGATTTTTATCGACTGCACTATCTATAATTTGAACAATGTTAGCGCTATACGTAATTACTGAATAATCGATCCCATTGTGTCAGATGCTTTTCTATATTCTCAAATATTGGATTATTCCACAAATAAGCTGGCCCATAATCTGAGTGACCTGTACGTTTAGACCATAATAAATAATTCGTATTATAAGGTGCACATATATGATGAGAATGGCAATCTATGATCATTTCTTTTCCTCCCTGTCATTAAAAATCTTATGTTTTTTAGATGTATAAATTCAAGAAAGCAAAAAAGCTATGAACTTTCGTTTCCTACTGATTCATAGCTAATTCTGATTAATTAGTTTTCTGTGATTTCAACGATACGCATCATGTTCGTTGCTCCGTGTCCTTCTGGATAACCGGCTACAACGATAATGAAATCTCCATAATGACAACCTTTCATCAAGGCGATGTTTTTAGCCAAATCAACATCGTTTTCACGAGTGTTTTGAATATCACTGAAGTATGGTTCTACACCAAAGATTGGAAGCATTGCTCTTTCCGTAACTTCATCAAAACATACACCAATGATTGGAGCTTCTGGTCTAAAACGAGCCAAACGACGAGCTGTTAAACCACTCTGTGTAAAGGCGATGATACATTTGATATCCAATGCAATGGATGTATCTGCAGCACTGACACCAATCGCATCATTTAAAGAGTTACGTGATGTACGGATTCCTTGTTTCAAACGCTGCTGATATGGAATCATTGGTTCAATGGCATCCGCAATACGATGCATCGTCTGCACACATTCTACTGGATAGTGACCTGCAGCACTTTCTCCTGATAACATGATACAATCTGTACCGTCCATGATCGCATTGGCAACGTCACTGGCTTCAGCACGTGTAGGACGTGGATTTTCCTGCATACTTTCTAACATATGTGTAGCTGTGACAACTGGTTTTCCTAATTCATTGGCAATAGAGATAATCTGTTTTTGATAAATTGGAACCATTTCCAAACTTACATCCACACCTAAATCACCACGGGCAACCATAACACCGTCACTGACTTCTAATATGTCACGCAAGTTATCAAAACCTTCCTGATTTTCAATCTTAGGGAAGATTTGGATATTATCTTTTCTTTCAGAAATCAAAATCTTACGAATTGCCAATACATCATCTTTACGACGCGTGAAACTTGCGGCAATATAATCTACATCTTGTTTACAACCAAAACGAATATCGGCTTCGTCTTTTTCAGAAATGAAAGGCATGCTTAATACAACACCTGGTAAGTTACATCCTTTACGACTCTTTAAGAAATGAGGGTTTTCGATACGTCCCTGAATTTCATCTTCTGTTACATCTAGAATAGTAACTTTTAATTTACCATCATCCATCAAGATGCTGTCGCCTACTTTTACGTCATGGAATACTTCCGGACAACGTAATGTAAACTGTTCGTGTGTTCCTTCTACTTCTTTTTTAACGATTTTAACAACGTCGCCTTCATTGAATTGACAACCGCCATCTTTGAAATCTCCTAAACGAATTTCCGGACCTTTTGTATCCAATAAGATACCAATTGGTTTGTTCAATTCTTTAGATACTTCACGAATCAATTTGATTCGATTTCCGTGTTCTTCATAGCTTCCGTGAGAAAAGTTCAAACGGGCAATGTTCATACCAGCCAAAACCAGTTTCTTTAAAGTTTCCTTATCTTCACTGGCCGGACCGATCGTACAAATAATTTTTGTCTTCTTGTCACTAATACACATAATTTTTCGATTCCTTCCTTTTTTCCTTCTAAACTAATCGTTCAAATAAGTTTTGTAATGGCTTACGAGATTCAGCAGGCATGCTCAGTGCCTTTTCAATTGGATAAGATACGATCTTGTTGTCGCGAATGCAGACACAATGACCACCAATGCCCTGCATCAACAAATCCACTGCTTTTTCTCCCATTTGAGAAGCCAACATACGATCATACGGACATGGTGAACCACCACGTTGAATGTGGCCTAATACAGTTGCCCTTCCTGAAAAACCTGTATTTAATGTCACTTTCTTGGCAAACTGGTCAACGTCCGTAATTTTTTCTGAAATTACGACAATCGCATGTTTTTTCTTTCGTATAATATCCAAATCGCGCAAGCGATCCAAAACATCATTTTCATCAAACCCTGTCTCACTGGTCACAATCATATCGGCTCCAGATGCGATTCCTGACCAAAGAGCCAGATCCCCACAACGGTTTCCCATAACTTCTACAATAGAACAGCGATGGTGTGAATTTGAAGTATCTCGCAATTTATCGATTGCATCTACAACTGTCTCTAGTGCAGTATGAAAACCAATCGTGAAGTCTGTACATGTAATATCATTATCAATCGTACCAGGTAATCCGATACAATTGATACCCATTTCCGTCAATGAAAGGGCTCCACGATATGAACCGTCTCCTCCAATTACTACTACGGCCTCAATTCCTCGTTTAGAAAGTTGATGAATCGCTTTGCGGCGAACTTCTTCATCTTTAAATTCTGGCAAACGGGCCGAGCCAAGAATCGTTCCTCCACGGTTGACGATTTCACGAATCGTCTCTCGAGTCATCGGTTCAATATAGCCTTCTACCATTCCTTTGTATCCATTATAGATACCAAATACTTCAAGACCGCTGTTTAAACCGACTTTGGTAACAGCTCGTATGGCCGCATTCATCCCCGGTGAGTCTCCTCCTGAGGTTAAGATCCCGATTCTTCTAACCATATGTATTCCTCCTAAGAACAATCTTTAACCGTTCTATAGCACTTTAAATATAACACAATGAACGTCGAAAAAGAAGAAAAAAAGCTTTTAACTTTTTATAAAATTCGCTTTGCAACAGAATTGAAAAATGTAACAGTTTTCAATGTATCAAAACACAAAAAAAGACCGATTTTATCGGTCAAAATATCGAGATAAAAATTGCTTTGTACGCTGATGTTGCGGCTTTTCAAAAATTTGTTGCGGTGTTCCTTGTTCTGCAATTACACCTTTGTCCATAAAAATAACACGGTCACTGACATCTTTAGCAAACTGCATTTCATGTGTAACTATGGCCATCGTCAATCCTTCTTTGGCCAAAGTCTGCATAACTTCTAATACATCTCCGACCATTTCCGGATCTAGTGCCGATGTTGGTTCATCAAAAAGCAATACCTCTGGATCCATACAAAGCGCACGGGCAATAGCCACACGTTGTTTTTGCCCACCAGACAAACGAGTAGAACTGGCATCGGCAAAACTTTGCATACCTACTTCTTCTAAATGCTGCATAGCAATTTTTCGTGCTTCTTCTTTTGAACGCTTTAAAACTTTGATTTGTCCAATCATACAGTTTTCTAAAACGGTCTTATTCGCAAACAAATTAAAGCTTTGAAAAACCATTCCCACTTTAGAACGATACGTTGTCAATGGAAGCTTTCCGCTTAAGATGTCTGTTCCTTTATATAAAATATTTCCACCATCCGGAATTTCTAATAAGTTAATGCAGCGAAGCAATGTACTTTTACCAGAACCTGACGAACCAATGATCGTTACAACTTCACCTTTATTGATTTCAAAGTCGATATCGTTTAAGACTTGAAGATCACCAAAATGTTTTTTCAAATGTTGTACTTGAATGACTGTTTCCATACAAACCTCCTATGCACAGTTTTCCTTGATTGTTACTGTCTTTGTCTTGTTGATTTTTCTTTCCACAGCATTCAAAATCACTGTTGCGATAGTTGTTAAGGCAAGATACATGACCATTTCCAAAAAGTAAACTTCGGCAAATTTCATATTACTTCCGGCAACTGAAGAAGATTGGAAATATAGTTCTGTAACCTGGATCGCATTTAACATACAACTGTCTTTGATATTAACAATCAACTGATTTCCAATCGTCGGAAATGTATTTTTAATGGCTTGTGGAAAAATGATGGAAACCATGGTCTGAAAAGTTGTCATACCTAAAGATTTTGCCGCTTCACTTTGTCCTGCATCAATGGATTGAATACCACCACGAATGATTTCTGCCATATAGGCTCCGGTATTTACAGAAATAATGATCAAACCGGCTGAAAAACCAGTCCATCCCAAGATAGGACGAAGCAAGTAAAAGAAGAACAAGGCTTGTACCATCATTGGTGTGCCTCTAAAAAACCAGACATAGAAGCCTACGATCCATCTGGCCAGCTTCTTTAAAATTTTAACTAAAATAGGATCCATGGGATCTTCCGGAATAGCACGTAAGGCTCCGGTTATCAATCCCAGGATCAGTCCGACAACCGTACCAACGATTGCAAATAAAAGAGTTGTTTGGATACCGTAGGAAAACAAGCTCCAATTCTCTATAAATATTTCATATGCCCTTCCAAAATCGATACTCATGGATCATCAAACCTTCCTATTCTTCTGTCGGTGCGTTTTCAACCGCTGTCTTCATATACTCATTTCGAGTATCTTGACTTATAGAATCCAAAGCTTTTTGTACATTTTTGAAGAATTCTGAATCTCTTGTTCCCTCTTTTAAACCGATAGAAACTGTTGTATCTACATCAAATCCATGTCCGTCTTCAAACTGTACGATCGCAAGACCTGGATTGGCGGCAACAACACCTTCGGCAACCGGCATCTCGGCTGTGATTCCATCCGCTACGCCATTTTGTAATGCTGCTACTAATTCTGGATATGTCGCAAGCGGTGTTTGATGATCAACACCTTCAATTTGATCAATGACTGTATCATAATTTGTATTCTTTTGACCAATTACTTTATGACCTGAAAAATCTTGAATATCCGTATATCCTGCCATTTCGCTGTCAGCTCGAACGATCATGACCATACCTTCACTTTCATAATATGGTGATGTAAAGTCAATTCCTTCTTCACGTTCATCACTGGCGGTCATACCAGCTACGATCGCATCGATTTCTCCAGAATCAAGCGCTGGCTGTAAACCATCCCAGGAAATCTTTTTAACTTCTAATTTCTGTCCCATTTCATCGGCAATAGCTTGCGACATCATGACATCATATCCATCGCAATATCCACCGCCGCCGCTGATCTCAACGGCTGAATCTGTTTCGGCACTTGATGTTTGCCAGTTAAATGGTTGATAACCACATTCCATACCTACTGTAAATGTGTCATCATTGGCGGAATCCCCACCACTTGAACAACCGGCCAGTGCCAATGTTCCAACGGCTAATGCTGCAAGTAATTTTTTCATATCTCTTTTCCTCCTGCTTTAGGTTGAAAATAGAAAAGGCCATATGATTATCCATATGGCCTTTATTCTTTCGCCTTCAAGATAACCCCTCTTCTTGCGAAGGAGTGCATTGAGTATTTCCCAAAGCCCCAAGAAATGAAGCTGCCACACCATTTCCTTCGGCGATGATTACCTTTCCTGTACTTCATAGCCCGCCGGCTCCCTACAGTACTCTGACGCATCGCTACCTCTATCTTCAACTGATTTACTTGTATGTGCTCATTATAGGCATTTTTCAAAGTATTTGTCAACTAGTTCTTAGTTTTTTGACAAAAATTAAAGTGTAATGTGCAAAAGTTGCCCCAATAAACTATTTGTATCATATACCATGGGAATATCTGGAAAAATACGGTAGTTCGACAGTTGTAAAATCATAAATATCCCAAATGTCGCTTATATAGCGC
>CABVDD010000027.1 GCA_902497095.1 uncultured Faecalicoccus sp. | reverse complement strand
TCAACTATATTACCAAATACCCGCTATCCCGTCAACTCTTTTTTTTCAATTTTTTAACTTTTTTTTACTTTTTTTCTTTACCCCTTCATGTAATCGTTTTCATTAGACTTTTGTGCCTCAATTGTGACCTTATGTCTTTGAATAACATACAAAAAGATATGAAAAAAGTGATCTTTTTTATCTAAAGATCACAATTTTTTTTAAAATTTTTTTCATTTTTTTATTCTTTTTCTAATTCTGCAATTTTTTGAATGCGAATTTTATGTCTTTCTCCATTTGAAAATGGAGTATTTATAAATGTTCGAACTACATCTTTACAGGTTTCAATGCCCATTGTTCTTTGTCCCATAGCCAACATATTGGCATCGTTATGTTCTCTTGTCAGTCTTGCCATAGTTACATCTGTACAAAGAGCACAACGGATTCCTTTGACTTTATTAGCTGCTATACTGATTCCTATTCCAGTTCCACACAAAACAATTCCTCGTTCCGCTTCTTTGTCTATTACTTTTTTTGCACATTTTTGGGCAAAGTCCGGATAATCTACACTTTCTTCACTATTGGTACCACAATCAATGACTGTATGTCCTTCTTCTTCTAACATTTTTTTGATTTCATTTTTATAGGTATACGCCCCATGATCATTCGCAATCGCAATTATCATCTTTCTAACTCCTCTTTCATCCATTCATAATCTTCTTTTTTTATAAATATACTACATTTTCCATCCTGACATACAAATTTTCCATTTTCATTTGCGAATACGTCTACTTGATTTGATGGATCTGTAATATCTATAAACGTGATACTTTTATTTTCTGTTACTGTGAATTCTTTTTTGTTCGACAATCCATTTGTCATAACCACTATTATCGGATGTTCTCCTTTTGCATACCAACCTATACAATGAATATCATCAAAACGATTTTCGATATTCTCTGTATCCAGAAGATGGCTTCGTATCCAAACCATTTCCTCTATATAAGGTACTTTATTTTTTTGACTATGTTCAATTCCTTTGTAATCGCCATAAAATACACAAGGACAAAGCGTATCTCGTAATAAGATCAAAGCATAGGCGTGAACTTTAAACCAGTCCTCCACCCAGGATTCCAATGCCTGCGATGGTTGTGTATCGTGATTGTCTACAAAAGCCACAGCACTTTGTGGTTCTTCTTGTGTTAATGTACCCTCTAAAATTTTTGACATATCATATCGATCATATGAAGTCGATGCATCTCTTAAACGAAAATGTAATGGCACATCAAATAAAGTTGTACAATAAGAACACTCTTTTAAATATTGTTTTAACTCACCTATATCACCTGACCAATATTCGCCCACTGTAAAAAGATCTTTTTGACTGTATTGGCGCATCGCATGAAGCCATCCCGGAAAAAATGTGGCATCAATACTCTTAAGAGCATCCAGTCTAAAACCATCCACTTTCGTCATATTCATAAACCATTTTCCCCAAGCATATAGTTCATTCACTACACGTTGATTGGAAAAATCTACATCATCACCCATGATATAATCAAAATTTCCTTGTTCTTGTGATACGTTTTCTGACCAGTTCTTATAATTGAATTCTAAAAGTTTAGTTTGTTTGGTACGTGCATCATAATCTGTTCCTGTAAAACAAGACCAATCCCATGTAAAATCAGAATATTTCCCATGACGTCCAGGAAAAGTAAACTTCGTCCATACTTCAACCTCTTCTTCACCGGTCAATGATTGATCTCGATCATTCCAATTAATTTCTCTGGCTTTGATGATTTCAGTTCCATCTGCACCCATACGATGGTTAAATACAATATCGGCAAGAACTTCAATGCTATGCTTTTGACAAGCTTCTATCGCCTTACAATATTCCTCTTTGGTTCCATATTTTGTAGGTATACTTCCCTTTTGATCAAATTCTCCTAAGTCATATAAGTCATAAACACCATAACCTACATCAGATCGTCCTCCTTGTCCTTTATAAGAAGGAGGCAACCATATTCGATCAAATCCTACACATTGTAAATGTTTTACATCTTCAGTTAAACGATTCCAGTGTTTCGCATCTTCTGGAAGATACCATTCAAAATACTGGATCATCGTATGATTCTTCATATAAACTCCTACACTCTTTTCGAAAATTTAGTACGACAATTAGGACAAGTAATTTCTATTTCTCCTTTTCCCTTAGGCACACGAATGATTTGTGAGCATTTTGGACAAACAAAATGTTTATAGTTCTTATCCTGAAAATTTTTCTGAATTGCCTTGAATGTGTGAGTCCCTTTTGAACGTAAGGCAATAAATTTTGCGTTTTCAGCTTGTCTGGCATAAATATTCTTTGACATCGTACGATAAAAATACAAAATGAAAACGACAAAGAATAATATCGTAAACGCAAAGTTTTGTATAAATAGACTTAAAACCACTAAAATAATTTCTAAAATAAACAGAAATTGATTTAACGCATCATTTCCATAACGCCCCATAAAAAATCGATATAACTTTTCTCTCATCATTATCACCTAATGGTAATGGTAGCACACTTTTACACGAACAAGAAGAACATTCGTTTTAATCTTCTTAATCTTTATTCTACCTTAATAATATAGTTTTCTTTTCGAGGGGCCGCTTTCTTTTTACCTTCCAAAAGACCATATCCTAGTATCACATTTCCAACCCCTTCATAAGATTCATCCAATCTCCATTCTTTCATTAATTCCTTTCCTTGTTCTGTTTTAAATACTTCTCTAGCTCTATATATGTAACAAGAATCAACTTGACAAGCCTGAGCCGCATTTAAAAGGTTTCCAATCACTAAATTCGCATCATCTCTGTATGTATTGATACGAGTATCTCCAAATACGATAACAACGACAGGGGCTCCGTAAAATGGATCTGTATCTACACCCATGATTTGTGCATTCAAGTGTGCAATCTTTTCTTTGACCTTTTCGTTTTTTATACAAACGATCACTGGCGATTGTTTACCCATACCGGTAGGTGCATAAGTACCTGCTTCTAAAATTGTATCCAATACATCTTCCGGAATTGGATCTGTCTTGTATGCTCTACAACTTCTTCGCATCTTTAAATCTTGTAATGTTTCTTTCATCATAAGACCTCCATTCTATATTTGTATTATACCCTCTTTAAACTTTTTTGTTATTTTTAAAACAATCTCCCAAAATTTTTTATTATTTCGAATAAATCTCACATACTTTCACATGAGTAAAAAACATTTTTACCGAAAGAATTATCTATAATATAAGTGTGTTAAGAGTACACGATAAAAAAACTCTTCATATATCTCTCTCCTAAAAACAATAATTATGACAAAAGCGGCACTTTAAGTTGCCGCTTTTGTTTTATAGCTTGCTTACAGAAATTTTCTGAAAAATTTTTATCAATGTTTTCATTTTATGATATACTACATTCATATTGAAGGAGGATTTTATGTCAGACTTAGCTAAATTATATGAAACAGTTAAACAGCGTAATGCTGGTGACAGTGAATTTTTACAAGCTGTCGAAGAAGTTTTTGAGTCTTTAGAAATCATTGAACAAGTTCATCCGGAAAAACTGGACGATGACGTATTAGCTCGTATCGTAGAACCAGAACGTCAAATCATATTCCGAGTTCCTTGGGTTGATGATAATGGAGTAACCCAAGTCAATCGAGGATTTCGAATCGAATTCAACTCCGCTTTAGGACCTTATAAAGGTGGACTTCGTTTTCATCCATCGGTCAATGCCAGCATCATTAAATTCTTAGGATTTGAACAAATCTTTAAAAATTCATTGACCACACTGCCTATGGGAGGCGGTAAAGGTGGATCTGATTTTGATCCAAAAGGAAAAAGCGATGCCGAAGTTATGCGCTTTTGCCAAAGCTTCATGAGCGAATTATATCGCCATATTGGCCCTAACACAGATGTGCCTGCCGGTGATATTGGTGTTGGCGGACGTGAGATCGGATATTTATTTGGACAATACAAACGTTTAAAAAATGAATTCAGTGGTGTTTTAACAGGAAAAGGTCTGACATTTGGTGGATCATTAGTACGTACTGAAGCAACTGGCTATGGACTTTGTTATTTCACACAAGCACTATTGAAAGATAATGGTACTTCTTTTGAAGGAAAAACCGTTGCGATTTCAGGAAGCGGTAACGTAGCCATTTATGCTTGCCAAAAGGCAACGCAACTAGGTGCTAAAGTCGTTACCATGTCTGATTCAAATGGATTTATTTATGATCCAGATGGCATCGATCTAGCTTGTGTAAAAGAGATCAAAGAAGTTCGCCGCGGTCGTATTAAAGAATATGCCGACACACATCCAAACGCAACGTATACACCAGGGGCAAGACCTTGGAGCATACCATGTGATATTGCCTTACCATGTGCTACACAAAATGAATTAGACTTAGAAGATGCCAAAGCTTTGGTAGCAAATAAAGTTTTTGCGGTATGTGAAGGTGCAAATATGCCAACTACACCAGAAGCTATCCACTACTTGATGCAAAATGGTGTTTTCTATGCTCCAGGTAAGGCAAGCAATGCCGGTGGTGTCGCATGCTCTGGTTTGGAAATGAGCCAAAATGCACAACACTTATCATGGACAGCTGAAGAAGTCGATAAGAAATTGGAAGCTATCATGGAAAATATCTTCGAAACATGTCGTGATACGGCCAAAGAATATGGTCATGAAAAAGAATATGTTGTCGGAGCTAATATTGCCGGTTTCTTAAAAGTAGCCGAAGCTATGAAAGCACAAGGAACTGTTTAATCATCATACAAAGAGAAGAGGCTCATCCTCTTCTCTTTTATCTTTTAGCGTTTATTTTTACGATTTATGATCGAAAGTAAAAGTATAGCCATTACAGGTAATACTAAATTTTTTATTTCACCCAATTGTACCGAAGATTGTACTTTTGCACTTTTAGTTGTTTCTTTGTTTGAATCAGATTTTGTACTTTCCTTGTCTTTTGATATGTCCTGTTCATCCACCTTATCATTTGTCTTTTCTTTAACTTGAACCAAAATAGGAATTCCATACACCTTTTCATAGTTTTGTGTATCCTTTGGAGTATAAATCGCATAATAGGTTTGATTGCCTGCTTCTTCCATGATGACCGAAGGATCTTGCCATGAAAAGCCTTCTTCTAATGTAACTGTATTTAAACTTTCACCTTTCCATCCTTCTTTTTCTTTTGGAGTTTCAAAAGTAGGCTTACCCTTTAAAATATGAAATTCTTGTATAGCTTCCAGGCCCTCATAAGTATCTGTCGGTGATACTGTAGCTTTTACATACCATGTTCCAGCTGTAGAAGGAATTTCATCTTCAAAAGGTCCATCTGAATTTTTACTATATGAGTAAGATACATTGCCCATTGCTGGTACTGCACTAGGCATTTTTGGAGTATCTCCATAAGTCCAATCTTGAATTTGCAGTGGTTGTATCCATGAATTTGCTTCTTCAAATCGTATATGTGATTCTAAATTTATGCCATTTTCTGTATAAAGATATGAGACTTCCTCATTGACTTTAATATCTTGTAGAACTCCATTTTCTATCTTTACTGTGCCATTTGATTGAATCGCATCAACATTTATATTCACATCTAGATTTCTAAGATCATATGTTGTCTGATTACGGGCAATACGCACTACATACGCTCTTTGTTTTTCTAAAGAAATAGAAGAAGCATGTGCTATATCCGCATGTAATGAAATCAATTGATTACCCGAAAAATTTACGTTTGCGCCATCTAAATATGGCATATTTTCCAATCGTATCGTTTCTAATTCTGCATTTGTCACTATAACTTGTGTCAATTTGTGATTTTGTAGAAGATCCAGTGTCTTTACCGGTGCTCCTGAAATCCACAGTTGATTCAGTTCAGGATTGTTGGAAAAATCAAATTGTGAGATAGTTCCATACAAAAAAATAAAATTCTTTAAATTAGGATTTTGAGAAGTATCTATGGAAGATAAAGGATTACCGCCACAATTTAAATCTTCCAATGCCGCATTTTGACGAATATCCAACATGGTCAACTGGTTATTAAAACAATCCAATAGTGTAAGTTTCAGATTTTGCGAAACATCTAAAGTTTGAAGTTTGTTTTCATCACAAAATAAAATTCTTAACTCTTTATTCTGTGAAATATCTAAAGAAGTTAATTGATTTCCCGTACAATACAATTCTTGTAATGCCGTAAAATATTGAATGCCTTCTAATGATTTTAAGTTTTTTTGACGTACTGTAATCTCTGTGACATTCTGTATTTCCACATTCGATAATAGACCATCATGATTTTGATCAATAACATCTTGTATATAATTTCGAAAAGTTTCATCCGGAAAATGTGATTGATCAATTGTTATTTCTTCTTGCGCATATACCATTAAAGCTTTATCAGCTATACAAAAGAACAACATACAAAAACATAACACTATGTTAAACCATCGGCTTTGCTTCATAACTATCCTCCATAAACCTATAGGTTTTCTATATTATATTTAGTATACTCCCTTTTATATATTTTCCCAAAAAATCTTCATAGATACCTTGTACAAGTACAAAAAAAAGACCAGCTTTTCAACTGGTCTTACTTCATCATTTCTTCGATCTTTTTATATGTTTCTACCGGATTTGCACTCTTAGTGATCGAGCGTCCTACAACAATATAGTCACAACCTTGTTCTTTGGCATAATCTGGTGTCGCAACACGTTTTTGATCATCTTTAGAATCATCCGCTAGACGAATACCTGGTGTTACAGTCAAAAAGTCATTTCCGCAAGCTTCATGAATCGCTTTAGCTTCATGAACGGAACATACGACACCATCTAATCCAGCTTCTTTGGCATTCTTGGCATAATGAATCACACAATCCATGACTTCTCCAGGAATCCCTAATTCTTCATTCATCGCTTCTTTAGATGTACTTGTCAATTGGGTAACACCAATGCAAAGAGGACGTTTTCCATCGATGGCTCCTTCATTTAAACCTTCAATGGCAGCTTTCATCATCGTAATACCACCAGCACAATGTACATTAACGATATCTACGCCTAACTTCGCTAAATTTTTCATACCGCCCTTTACGGTATTTGGAATATCATGAAGCTTTAGATCCAAAAAGATGTGATGCCCCATTTCTTTAACGGTTTGCACCATCTCCAATCCACAGGCATATGTCAACTCCATACCAATCTTTACATAAATTGGTTCTTTAAATTGTTTTAAGAAGGCAATGACTTCTTCCTTACTGGAAAAATCTAAAGCTACGATTGTTCTACTCATCTTTAAAACTCCTTCCTACAGCTTCTTGAACAGAAGCATAACCATATTGTTCTAATACTTTTGGCAGATCTTCAATAATTTTAGGACATACATAAGGATCCACAAAATTTTGAGCACCGACTTCTACTGCACAAGCTCCAGCATTTAAAAATTCCAGAACATCGCAGGCATTAGTGATACCACCGACTCCAATTATAGGAATATTTACAGCCTGTGCCACTTGATAAACCATTCGAATCGCAACAGGTTTTATAGCCGGCCCGGATAAACCTCCTGTTATATTGGCCAATAAAGGTTTACCGGTTTTTAAATCGATACGCATACCCATTAAAGTGTTGATCAAGACCAATCCATCCGCACCAGCCTTTTCAACCGCTTTTGCGATTTCTACAATATCTGTGACATTAGGAGACAGCTTTACATAGACCGGCTTTTTAGCAGCTTGTTTCGCCATTTTCGTAACATGTGCTGCCAATTCTGGTTTTGTCCCTAATCCAATTCCGCCATGCTTAACATTTGGGCAGGAAATATTCAATTCAAACGCTTTGATGACTGGCTGATTATTTAATTTTTGGATAACTTCCACATAATCTTCTTCTGTGGCTCCAGCCACATTGGCAATGATTTCGGTATCATATTGTTCTAAAAATGGAAGTTCGTTTTCAATGATGGAATCGACTCCCTTATTTTGTAAGCCAATCGCATTCAACATACCTGACGGTGTTTCTGCTATACGTGGTGTTGGATTTCCAAATCTTTCTTTAGGTGTCGCACTCTTGATCGCAATACCACCTAATAAAGAAAGATCATACAACTCAGCATATTCTCTGCCAAAGCCAAAACAGCCACTCGCAGGAATGACAGGGTTTTTCAAATGCAGTCCAGGCAGTTCCACTTTCAAATCTATCATAGTACGACCTCCTGAATTGGAAATACCGGCCCATCTTTACAAACACGAAGTGCATGCCCTTGCGTATCTTGAACCACACAGCCCATACAAGCACCTATTCCGCAAGCCATACGTGCTTCTAAAGAAAGATACCCTTTTGTATATTGTTTTTGAAGCGCCTTTAACATTGGTAAAGGTCCACAAGCTAACACAAAATCATTGGTGATCTGTGCTTGTTGTATCGCATCCAGCACGGTTCCCTTTGTTCCCTTGCTTCCATCCATAGTCGCAACTAGTACATTGCACCCCAATGTTTTAAACTCTTCTTCAAAAAAGATCTGACTTTCATCATTGAAGCCTAAAACGACATCCACTTTATATCCACGATTACGATATTGTTTGGCTGTTTCATACAAAGGTGGTACGCCGACTCCGCCCCCTACCAAAACAACATCTGAATCTTCGATTGGAAAACCATTTCCACAAGGTCCAAAAATGTTCAATGTTTCCTTCATGGTTGTCATTTTTAAGGTTCCTTCCCCTAAGATCTTATAAATGATCACCAAGGAATCCTCTTTGATTTCATTAATGGATATCGGACGTCTTAAAAAGAAAGGTGGTACTTCGATTTCAATAAACTGCCCCGGCTTGGCTTCTTTGGCCAAGCTGGTCTGCAGTTCCATTTTCCATATATCTTTCGCAATCTCTACATTAGAAAGGATTTTCGCATCTTCCTGCTTCATATTTATTTCCCCATCTCATTCATACTGATCATAGAGAAAGATAACGCTTCTAAAACACGTGTTAAAGCTTCTGCCGTATCTAAAGAAGTCATACAAGATATATTGTTTTCAGCCGCAACACGTCGAATCACGAATCCATCTTTACTTGTAGAATTTGTTTTATTGCTCATTGTGTTAATAACAAAATTTACTCGTCCATGGCGAATGATTTCCACTACACTGTTCTCCCCGCCTTCTTCAATCTTATTAGCTAAATGAACAAACAGTCCATTTTCTTCTAACATTTTAGCTGTACCTTTTGTCGCATAAATGCCATAGCCAATATCCGCAAAACGCTTAGCTAATTTTAAAGCTTCGCTCTTATCTTCATCGGCAATCGTCAACAGCACATTTCCATGCATTGGCACAGAAATACCGCTGGCAATCAAAGCTTTATACAACGCTTTTTCCAGATTGACATCTGATCCTAAAGCTTCTCCTGTTGATTTCATTTCAGGGCCTAGTACTGTATCGACATGACGCAGTTTGGCAAACGAGAATACTGGCGCCTTGACAAATACACGATGTTGATCATCTGGATGATAGCCAGGCGTATATCCCTGTTCAACAATTGAGTGACCTAATATCGCTTTGGTCGCAATATTTGACATTTGAATTCCTGTGATTTTTGACAAGAATGGCACGGTACGACTTGATCTAGGATTTACCTCCAATACATACACATTTTCTTCTTTGTCTACGATAAACTGTATGTTGTAAAGACCTACAAAATGGAAACCTTTTCCAATTCGAATACCATAATCAATAATTGTTTCTTTCACTTTTTTAGAAATACTTTGTGTAGGATATACACTGATAGAATCTCCAGAATGGACCCCAGCACGTTCAATATGTTCCATGACACCTGGAACAAATACATTTTCACCATCTGCGATCGCATCGATTTCCAATTCTTTTCCAACGATATATTTATCCACTAGAATTGGTGCGTCATGGCTGATTTCTTTTACTGCCGTAGCCATATAGACTTTCAATTCATCATCGTTATGTACGATTTCCATAGCACGTCCACCTAGTACATAACTTGGTCGTACCAACACTGGATAACCGATCTTTTGTGCAATTACTAAAGCTTCTTCCACTGTGACTGCAGTTTCACCCTGTGGCTGAGGAATCTCTAATTTTCGCAACATTGCTTCAAACTCGTGACGATCTTCTGCACGATCAATATCCTCTAGAGATGTTCCTAAGATCTTGACACCATGTTGTACTAATGAATCTGCCAGGTTGATGGCCGTCTGCCCACCAAACTGTACAATTACACCTAATGGTTTTTCCAACTCGATGACATGCATGACATCTTCTGTTGTCAAAGGCTCAAAGTACAATTTATCACTGATGGAGAAATCTGTAGATACAGTTTCCGGATTGTTATTGATGATGATGGCTTCATAGCCAGCTTCACGCAATGTTTCTACACAGTGAACTGTCGCATAGTCAAATTCCACACCTTGTCCGATACGAATAGGTCCTGAACCTAATACAACGATTTTCTTTCGATCGGAACATACTGATTCATTTTCTTGTTCATAGCTGGAATAAAAATACGGCGTAGCACTCGTAAATTCACCGGCACATGTATCTACCATCTTAAATACTGGTAAGATTCCATTTTCTTTACGTAAATCATAGACTTCTTTTTCAGTCATGCCCCAATTTCTGGCAATATAGCTATCTGAAAAACCATTTTTCTTTAAAACTTTAAGTGTTTTTACATCTTTGACATGTTCCATCATATCCTTTTCCAAATCAATGATTCGCTTAATATGATGGATAAAGAATGAATCCATGCGTGTTTCTTTTAAGATGATTGACATGTCAAACCCATTACGAAGCCATTGTGCTATCGCAAAGATTCTTTCATCATCACTATTTTTGATTTTATCTAAAAGCTGCATTTGATCCATAGTGGCAAATTCCGCTTTATATACATGATCCACTTTCATTTCCAAAGAACGAACAGCCTTTAAGAAAGATTCCTCAAAAGTGCGCCCAATGGACATGATTTCTCCGGTAGCCTTCATTTGTGTTCCTAAATGACGATCGGCACTTGGGAATTTATCAAATGGGAAGCGAGGAAATTTAGTGACAATATAATCAATAGCCGGTTCAAAACAAGCATAGCTTGTCTTAGTAATAGGATTTAAAATTTCATCCAATGTTAATCCTACGGCCAACTTTGCAGAAATTTTGGCAATCGGATACCCCGTAGCCTTAGATGCCAAAGCCGACGAGCGAGATACACGCGGATTTACTTCAATAACATAATATTTAAAGCTATCTGGATCCAAAGCCAGCTGTACGTTACATCCACCACAAATTTTTAAAGCACGAATGATTTTTAAAGATGCACTTCTTAGCATTTGATTTTCACGATCCGTTAAAGTTTGCACAGGAGCGACAACGATACTATCTCCTGTATGGATACCAACTGGATCAATATTTTCCATATTACAAACTACGATCGCATTATCATTGGCATCACGCATAACTTCGTATTCGATTTCTTTATATCCGGCAATGCTTTGTTCGATCAAACATTGTCCGACCGGTGAAATTTTTAATCCGGCTTCACAAATTTCACGTAATTCTTCTTCGTTATCCGCAAAACCGCCGCCGGTTCCTCCTAAAGTATAAGCCGGGCGTACAACAACTGGATATCCATGTGTATTACAGAAATCAACGGCTAAGTCAACGGTATGTACAATGGCACTTTCTGGAACAGGTTCCTTGATTTCCTGCATCAATGCTCTAAACAGTTCACGGTCTTCTGCTCGATTGATCGCGTGTAAATCAGTTCCCAAAATTTCAACACCGCATTCTTCTAAAATACCATCGTTATGCAACTCAACAACTAAATTTAACCCTGTCTGTCCACCTAAAGATCCTAAAATCGCATCCGGTCTTTCTTTATAAATGACACGTTTGGCAAAATCCAAAGTGATTGGTTCAATATACACACGATCGGCGATCGTTGTATCGGTCATGATCGTAGCTGGATTGGAGTTTATTAAAATAACTTCATATCCTTCTTCTCGCAAAGACTGACAAGCCTGGCTTCCGGCATAATCAAATTCGGCTGCTTGTCCGATAACAATAGGACCGGAGCCGATAACTAATATTTTATGTATATCTTGACGCTTAGGCATAGTGATCCTCCTTTTCCATCAATTCCATAAAATCATCAAACAGATGCCCGGAATCTAAAGGACCGGCACTTGCTTCCGGATGGAATTGCACACTGAAACATGGATAGTCTTTATGACGTACCCCTTCACAACTTTTATCGTTTAACGCCTGGTGAGTCATTTCCAGACGAGTGTTTTTCAAAGAATCGATATCCACCGCAAAGCCATGGTTCTGACTGGTGATTTCTACTTTTCCTGTCTTTAGATCTACGACTGGATGGTTAGCTCCACGATGTCCAAACTTCAATTTGTATGTCTTGGCACCACAAGCTAAAGAAATCAATTGGTGCCCCAAACAAATACCAAACACCACCGTTTGCGGAATCAATTTTTGAACCGTATCAATTGCCACTTGTACATCTTCAGGATTTCCCGGACCATTCGATAACATTACCCCATCTGGATGAAAGCCCATGATGACATCAGCTGGTGTATCATATGGCACTACGATCAAATCACAACCACGTTTTGATAATTCACGGACAATACCCAATTTTGCCCCAAAATCCATCAAAACCACTTTTTTACCACGATTAGGAATCGGGAAGATTTTTTGTGAGCTGACACGTTTTACCTGATCATGCAGATAATCTGTTTCCTGCAATGTTTTAACGATTGCTTCTACATCTGCATCTGGTGCAGCTAACGTAGCTCGCATCGTTCCTTTATCGCGCAACTTACGTGTAATAGCACGAGTATCCACACCGTAGATGCCTGGAATATTTTCACGTTTTAAATACGTATCCAAAGTTTCCTGGCTTCTCCAGTTGTTAGGTTCATCACAATAATCTTTTACGACAAAACCAAATACGGCCGGTACAATACTTTCATTATCATCTCGATTGACTCCATAGTTTCCTATCAACGGATATGTCATCATAACGATTTGGCCACAATACGAATTATCAGTCAAAATTTCCTGATACCCGGTCATGGAAGTATTGAAGACAAGTTCTCCAATTTGAAAGTTGTCACTTCCAAAAGCAGTTCCTTCATAGACACTGCCATCTTCTAAAATCAGTAGTCTTTGCATACAATCTATCCTTTCCACACCGTTTTTGATGCCACTATGGTTTCTTTGACAGCACCATAGACTTTCCAGCCATCAAATGGTGTATTTTTACCTTTTGATAAGAATTTCTCTTTACAAATTTCTGTTTCATTTTCCAAATCCACCAAAACTAGATCCGGACGATACCCTTCTTGAATCGCACCAATCTTTTCTAAACCAAAACGTTTAGCTGGTGCATAAGACATCCAATATACTAACTGTTGTAAGCTCCAGCGATTTTGTTTCTTTACAAACTCCGTATACAACAGTGGAAAACTTGTTTCCAAAGCGACGATGCCAAATGGAGCTTTATCCATTGGTCGATTCTTTTCTTCTTCGGTATGTGGTGCATGATCATTGGCAATCATATCTAAGGCTCCGTTTTCCAATCCTTCGATCAAAGCCATGCGATCTTCGTGTGAGCGTAAAGGTGGATTCATTTTCCAATTTGTTCCTTGTACATCTTTATCTTCCAACAACAAATGATGTGCCGTGACTTCCGCTGTCACATTGGCTCCTTTTTGTTTATACGCTTGAAGAGCTTCCACACTTTCCTTAGCACTGATATGACATCCATGATAAGCATTACCAATTTCTTGGGCTAACTTTAGATCACGAATCAACTGTGCACTTTCGCAGGCACTTGGAATTCCTAACCACCCCTTATCCCGGTTCACTTTACTATCATGAACACAAGCTCCTGGTTTGCGATATGACATATCTTCCGTATGCGCAACGATCATACAATCATTTTCTTTAGCTTCTTTCATAGCCTTAGCCATGATTTCCTCGTTTGAGACACCTACACCATCATCACTAAACCATCGAATGCCAAATTTTTCTTTAATTGCTTTCATATCTACTACTTCTTTACTGGCTTCTTCTTTGGTAATACATGCATATGGATGCACATGCACAACGGCATCTTCTTGAATTTTATGCATATAAGTCTGAATCGTTTCTATATCATCTGGATACGGAATCACATTAGGCATGCAGAAAATCGTTGTAAATCCACCATGAGCCGCTGCCATAGTGCCTGTTCGAATCGTTTCCTTTTGCGTATATCCAGGCTCTCTTAAATGCACATGCACATCAACCAAACCTGGAATCACAGTCAATCCCGATGCATCGATTATTTCTGCTTCAGCTTGAATATTTTCTTCTACTTTTAAGATTTGATCTTCATCAAATAAAATATCCTTTTTAACAAGTCCTTCTGGTGTCAGCACCATTCCATTTTTAATCAATCGCATTTTATTTCTCCTTGAAAGGGGCAAACCCAAACGCACGTTTTAATACTGCTTTTCTAACTAAGACACCATTAGCCATTTGTTCAAAAATACGACTTTTAGGCGCCTCTACCAATTCAGAATCAATTTCAATATCCCTGTTAAAAGGAGCCGGATGCATTACGATCGCATGCTTTTTCATTCGATCATATCGCTCTTTTGTCAAACCATATCTTTGAAGATATTGTTCTTTTGTCAAGTGAGCTAAAGTAGCTCCTCTTTCTCTTTGGATTCTAAGCATCATGACAACATCTGCCCATTCAACGGCTTCATCTAATGGCATGGTCGGATAGCCAGGACGCTCCCATTCTTCTGGTCCACAAAAGCGAACTTCACTTCCCATTCTTTCCAAAGTTGATTTATTGGAAGCTGCTACTCGTGAATGCAGGATATCGCCACATATGGCAATATGTAAGCCTTCTAACGTCCCAAATTCATTTTGCATCGTCAATAAATCCAGTAAACATTGGGTCGGATGATTTCCCGCACCATCACCAGCATTTAAAATAGGTACTTTGATCTCTTCCAATTCTTTAAAATACTCTGTTTTAGGATGACGAATCACAAACGCATCATACCCCACCATCTCAAAAGTCTTGATCGTATCAAAGAATGTTTCCCCTTTAGTCACACTACTGGTTTCGGCATTAAAATCCGCAACTTTGCAACCTAATTGTAACTCTGCACTTTCAAAAGAATAGTGTGTTCTAGTACTAGGCTCAAAAAAAAGATTAGCAACCAAACACTTTTTTAAAGGTAATTGCCAATCTGAATAGGAACTATTAAAAAGTCTTGCATCATTTAAGATACTCAAGATCTCATCCACAGATAGATCATTCATGGAACATAAGGAATTTTTGTTCATACACATCCTCCTTGTTTTCCCTCAAAAAAAGGATTCAAAACGCATTCAAATCCCCTTCTTATCTTTTACTAGGTGTATTTTATCATAATTCCTATCGTTTTCCAATTAGTTTATAGAAAAACAATCGCCCTGTTAATGACCCTGCATTGAAAAAGAAAATACATACTTATCACTCTGTATTTATTATCTATCATTTCATTATTTTTATAACTATATATGTAGAAGATAAGACATGAAAAATCATACCGTTTTCTTTTCTAAGATCTTTATGATATCCACTCGTGATGATGGATCTATCGACAACATGTCCATAGCTTGTTCTACATTGGAAGCTACATGATTTTTGATCAATTGGAAAACACTATCGGCTTTTCCTTTTATCTCACTTTTTTCAATCAACGCATCACTAAAACTACACATCTTTATCATCTCCGTTTCTTCTTCTTTATCTAACAGTATACCATACTTTTTCTCTAGGATTTCTAAGATCTGCTCGCTCTTTCTGTTGGACAAAAACAAAATCTGTAGAAACTCCATCACATCTTTGGGGCGCTTTAATATCTCTTCCATGCTTATCGTATCGATTTCATCCCCGGAGATACAAGATCAATATCTCCATAGATTCTTTTCGTGCCTGTTTGATTCTATCTTTTCCCTTCATCTTTTCTTCGACATAATATCGATACAAGCAGTTATCCTTGTACTTTGCATGCCTTAAACAGATCCAAAAAGAAATGATCTTGTGCATATCGGCATAGGCATCTGCCATAAACCCCTTTGGATCATTTCTTTGTCCACTGATCAAACGACATACATAATAGAATCCTCTATGGTACAAAGCATCCCCTCCTGGATCAATGCCCTGTGGTTCCATATCGATGAAAAGCTTTCTTCGGTCGTTCTTTGGATGTTTAAGCTCAAACAACAGATCATAGCGTACCAGACTGTCCGGAATTTTTAGATCCTCTACATTCTGGCTTACCATTTTACAAGACATATGATCTTCATCCAACAAGTCATACACTTCTTCTAAAGAAAAATCCTTATATTCTGATAAACATTCCTTAAAAAGATAGGCCAATACCTTTTTTAAAGACAAGATCTTTTTGCACTGGGCATCATAAAAGCGTTTAGAATCATTGAATAAGACTTCCAACGTTTTTCTTTCTTCCATAGTTTTTTTACCTCGATTTCTTTAAGACAATAAATATCTCTATTATTAATTACGATATAATTTCTAAAAACTATGAAAATTTTTCTAAAAAATTTTAACCATTTGTTTTTTTATTGTCCCATCTATAAAAAAATCAGGTTTATTTCTTTCCCTGATTTTTAACTTCATCCATCTTTTTCTGAATTACATCTGCATTTCCAAGATAATGATAGGAAACTGCTTTTAAATTTTCATCTAAATTCATAATCAATGGTATGCCTGTTGGAATATTGATCTCTACGATTTCTTCATTTGAAACATCATTTAAATATTTAAATAAAGCGCGCAATGAGTTTCCATGTGCTGCAATTAAAACTTTTTTACCTTCTAAGATATCTTTTTGTATCGCACTTTCAAAATATGGGATGACACGGGCAATCGTATCTTTCAGGCTCTCTGTTAAAGGAAGCTCTTTAGGATCAATATTTCTATACATGTTTTGTAACGCAGGATTTCTTTTGTCATCTGCTTGTAAGGCCGGTGGTTGAACATCAAAAGAACGACGCCATATCTTAACTTGTTCTTCTCCATACTTTTCGGCAGTTTCTGATTTGTTCAATCCCTGTAGAGCTCCATAATGTCTTTCGTTTAACTTATAGTTTTTGATCACAGGAATCCATTCTTGATCTAATTCTTCCAACACATGATTGGCAGTATGAATCGCTCGTTTTAATACCGATGTATAACAAACATCAAAGACAAAGCCCTCCTCTTTTAAAGTCTTGCCAGCCTGTATAGCTTCCTGATGTCCTTGTTGTGATAGATCCACATCTGTCCAGCCTGTAAATAAATTTGCCTTATTCCATTCGCTTTCACCATGACGAATCAATACCAATTGATAACTCATAATTTTACCTTCTTTCTTAAGTTAGATTTATCTAACTTAAGCTTACTCTTTTTATCTATCAAAGAAAAGTAAAACACATATAATATTTATGAGTTACATATATTTTATTATTGATTATTCTTAAAAAAGACCATAGATACAATTTATTTATAAGAAAACTATACCTATGGTCTAAAAATTAATGAATTATTCTAAATTCAACTTGTGATTTGCAATCCATACACTAATAGAATGAAAGATGATACCAACCGCCAGATTATACAAAGAACCTAAACCCATGACGATCATGGCCGTTATAAATTCATGTCCATGCATGAAGGCATAAAAACTATTTCCGATATGCCATCCGATTTCAGTATCCATAACAAATCCAAAAGCGATCGTTAATATAAGAATTAAGATCTGCATGCCAAAAGAAATCAAAAAATAGTAAGCCACACTAAAAATTCCTTTGGCAGAACGATGCATCTGTCCAAGCATCATGGCTAAGACAAATAATGTAATAGAAGAATATGCCGACACAAGCCCCATGATCATCAACATCACAAATAAAAGAATGCTCTGCCAATCCCAATGATATCCAACAAAAACACGACCTATATCCATAAGACTGATACTAGGCATAACTACCGCAAACAAAGAAATGATCAATAAAATACAAGAAATCAAGAAGAATATCAAACCGGCTAATTCCTTACTTAAGATCAAAATATTTCGAGACACTGGCAATGTATTCGTCAAATATCCTTCATCTTTTAACATCGTATTGAAAAAATCACGTATACAAACTATGATAGGCCAGATGATCAAACCCATCAGTGCAATCACATAGACAAAGGAATATATCCCTACAAACATATCAAAGAGAGCTATATTAAAGATGTCCCAGTTTTGAATCATTTCATAAACATAAATCCCAAAAGACATCACTATGATCGCAACATATAAAGGCCATGTCACGCGAAACAATGCTTTTAAATCATATTTTAAACGAAGTATTAACATCTAAAATCCTCCCGGAAAATCTGATCGATAGACTTTCCTTTACGCATTCGAAGTTGATCAGCTTGTTCATGTCTTGTGATTCGACCACGATTCAAAAAAATCACTTCATCTAATACACGCTCTACATCCGCTATCAAATGCGTCGAAATCAAGATTGTTGCCTCTTCATCATATCTGGATAAAATCGTATCTAAGATATGATCTCTTGCCGCTGGATCTACACCAGCCATCGGTTCATCCAAAATATAGAGCTTTGCCTTTCTTGACATGACTAAGATCAACTGCACTTTTTCGCGAGTTCCTTTGGATAAAGTTTTGATACGTCGATCGGCTGGAATCATAAATTCCTTTAATAGATCTCTTGCCTTTTGAATATCAAAATCTTTATAAAAATCAAGAAAATAACGTAAAACATCCTCAATTTTCATATTGGGATCCAAATAACTTCTTTCCGGTAAATAAGACACTATTTTTTTAGATTCGATACCTGGCTTTTGTCCATTAACTTTCACAATACCGCGATCAGGCACTAACAAATCATTGATCAATTTAATTAATGTGCTCTTACCGCTTCCATTTGTTCCCAGTAAACCTATAATATGTCCCGGCTCTAATACCAGATCGATCTGATCTAATGCTTGGATTGGGCCAAAAGATTTACTGACTTTATGTAATTCTACAATACTCATTTTCTACCTCATACTTTCTAACACTTCTACAATTTCATCCATGGTAAAACCTAATTGTTTCATAGATTTTAAAAAATCCCGAATTTGTGTGCGTGCAAGTTCTGTTTTTAACTGCTTTACTTTATTTTCATCCGGATCCACATACCGCCCACTTGTTCTTTGCGAGTGTACCAGTCCTTCCATCTCTAAATAACTGTAAGCTCTTTGCATCGTGTTAGGATTGACCTGCATTTCTAAGGCCATCTCACGAACTGACGGAAGTTTATCTCCTGGCTTATATTCACCAGTGATAATTTTTATTTTGATGCGATCTACGATCTGCAAATAAATGGGTCTTTCATTTGTAAATGCAATATTCACATGATCCCTCCTTTGTATCACTGTACTAGTTATCTAATACAATAATACAAACGTATACTGTTTTTGTCAACACAGAAATTTCACATTATTTACTGATTGATTTTCTATAATTCTTTGTTAGGATTTTAATCGTAAGGTGGTTAGAAATTTATGCAAGAAAATGTCTTCTTTTTCCTGACAATGAAAAAAGATGTCACCTTCTTCTATGATCATTTAAGCATTGAAGAAGGATTGCGTTTAATGCGCAAACACGGGTTTACCGCAATGCCGGTCATCAACACTCATGGAGAATATGTAGGAACGATCAATGAAGGGGATTTCCTTTGGTATTTCATAGATCATCCCGATACAAGTTATGAAGATCTTCGCGATACACTCATCAAAGACTTAATTCGAGATGACTTTACTCCTCCGATGATGATAGATGCCACTTTGGATGCGTTATTTGCTCAGTCTTTAAAACAAAATTTTGTTCCTATCGTTGACGACAGAAACATTTTTATCGGCATTGTGACCCGAAGCAATATTCTTAAATATTTAATGAAAAAACAGGAAAAAATAATTCCCTTATTAAAACAGGAAGTGCAGGAAGATTCTGCAAACTCATAAAAGAGCACGATTGTGCTCTTTTCACTTGTTCTAAAATAGTGTATGATTGACTCAAATTAAAAAGGAGAGATGTTTAAATGAAATCGGATGACGGTCACCCCCGATGTTTAACTAATGAAAAGGGGGATCTGCTATGACGATTCTTATCGGTACGCTGATTTATATTTTGATTTTAGCTTTCTTATCGACATGGCAAGGAACTCTTAGCCAGATAAAAACATCAGAAAAACGTAAGAAGCTTCCACAACTGGTAACGATACAATTTTTAATTACCCTATTATTATGCACTTATACACTGGCCCTTTGGTTTGAAACCGAAACTTTCTTTTCCGCACCAGAAATCCATTTGTGCCTGGTTTTGGTTTGGGTCGTCTATTCTTTTATCATTATTCATCGTCTGTGCAAGGGCTATGGAGTTCGTAAAGAAAAGGAATTGGCACACGGTTTAAATCAGTTAACCCGTTTATTACAAATCATATGTACGCCATTTACATTCTTTATTCGAATCCCTGTCTTAAAAGAGACAGAAGAAGTGACAGAAGAAGATCTGCGTGAAATGATTCAAACATCACAAGAGTCAGGGCATCTGGAAGAGCCCCAAAAAGAATTATTTGATAACGTATTCGCCTTTGATGATACAAGCGTAGAAGCCATCTGCACACATCGAAGCGATGTTATTTGTTTGTATTTGGAAGATGATATGGAAGAATGGAAAAAGATCATTCACGATAATCGCCATACCTTCTATCCCGTTTGTAAAGAAGACGAAGATGACGTTATCGGAATATTGGATACACGCGATTATTTTCGTATGAATCAACAAGACCAAGATTATATATTGGCACATGCCGTTGATAAGCCATTATTCGTTTTAGAAAACACAAAAGCTGATGATTGTTTTTTAGAAATGAAAAAGCGCAAATACTATTTTGCCGTTGTCATGGATGAATACGGCGGTATGTCAGGTATCGTTACATTACATGATATCGTAGAAACTATTTTAGGTGAGATGTATGAGGAAGAAGATGAAGAAGAGCCCGAAGAAATTCAAAAACTTGATGAGAATTCCTTTCGAATTTATGGCTCTGCCAACTTGTTAGATGTACAGGAAGCGCTTGATATTGTTTTACCGATTGAAGACTACGATACTTTTGGAGGATATATATTAGCTGGTTATGGTTCCATTCCTGATGATGGAGAACAATTTGATGTCCATTTAAAAGATATGGACGTCACTGTCAAAGAAATGAAAAATCATCGAGTCATGGAGACCATCGTAAATGTCATACAAAGGAAAGAGGAAAAAGAACATGAAACTACTTCAGGAAGCAATTGAACAACGAGGAACGATTATCAATGATGATATTTTAAAAGTTGATTCTTTCTTAAATCATCAAATTGATTGTGAATTAATGGAAAAAATCGGTTTGGAATTTGCCAATTATTTTAAAGGAAGAAACATCACTAAAATTGTTACAATAGAATCCAGTGGTATTGCACCGGCTGTATTTGCCGGACTTAAGATGAAACTGCCAGTCATCTTTTTAAAGAAAAGTGAACCGAGCACAATGAAAGATCCGGTCTATACTGAGGCTTTTTCCTTCACAAAAAACCGAAAGTATACTTTATGTATGGAAAGAAATTGTTTGAATCAAAATGATATTGTCTTATTTATTGATGATTTTTTAGCTAATGGGCAGGCTTTTATATCAGCGGAAAATCTCATTCAACAATGTAATGCTCGTATTGAAGGAATTGGTATCGTTATCGAAAAAAGTTTCCAGAAAGGCAGAAAGCTAATTGAAGAAAAAGGGTATGATATCTATTCATTGGCCCGCATTCAAGATATGAAAGACAATAAGATTATTTGGACAGAATAAATAACAACCCCCTATGGTTTTCGTGATACATAACGAAAACCATATTTTTATTTTTATAAAAACAAGATGCCAACTTCTTATATGTCAGCATCTTGTTTACTTACTATTTTTTTGTTTATAAGCTTCTAATTTCTCTTTTTTACAAAAAGAAGCAAACGGACATCGATCACATTGCGGATTACGCGCCATGCATAGATATCGACCAAAAAAGATAAAATCATGATGTCCCTGATTCCAGCGACTTCGATCAATTTTTCGTTTTAGTTTCTCTTCAACTTTTTCTACAGAATCATAAGGTTTAGCTAACCCCAAGCGCTTTGATACACGATCTACATGCGTATCCACCGCAAAACTGGGAATATCAAAAGCTACGCTACGAACAACATTAGCAGTTTTTCTACCTACTCCGGCAAGTGACATCAAATCTTTATAAGAACTAGGAACAACGCCATCAAACTTTGCTTCTAGATCCTTACTCAAGGCCGAAATTGAGCGAGCCTTATTTCGATATAAACCAATACGACGAATATAGGATTCAATCTCACTTACATCTGCCTGAGCCATTTCTTTACTGGTGGGATACGCTTGAAATAGAGCCGGTGTAACTTTATTAACGGATTCATCGGTAGTCTGGGCACTCAGAACAACAGCAACCAGAAGCTGAAAAGCACTGTTATGATGCAGTTCACATTGTGCGTTTGGAAAAATCTTCTCTATTTCGTCTAAAATTTCATTGGCATTCATCGTTTTCCACTCTCCACATCTTCCACGCTCAAGCCTTTTTCGGTCCAGGAAACTAAAATACTTTCAATGTAGTTTAAATTCCTTTTTTCGTATACTGCGGCTTCATTTAAAGCACAAATGACCATTCTTTCATCATATGTAGAAGCCAATTGTAAGATACGCTCCATTTCCATAGAACTCAAAGTTCTTTTAAACTCGGCTTCAAATTCTTCAACTAAAGAACGATGAAATCCCTGTACCTTCTTTTGTTCTTGTTTATAGACTCCTTCAATATCAAAATGCAGACCGCCATCTTTATATGCAATATTCAAATATCCTTTATCCGCTAAAGAAACAAATAAGTTTTCCACTTCTTCCACATCTATATGCAGCTTATCGGCGATACTTTCATGATGAATAGTTTTATTCATGTCATTATAATAGTCGATCAACAACAAGACCAAAACTTCTTTAGGCTCTAAATGCAAAGACTGCAAATGATCCAATATCCAAACCTTATGATCTAAATAAGGCGATGTCCATTCCATTATCGTGCCTCCCTTTCATACACGCGAACTAAAGTATCATAATCCAATAATAAAAGTTTACCGGATCCTTCGATTTCATACACAGGATTATCATAGCCATAACCAAGCTGTACGCTGTCAACTTCTATTCCATATGTATCGGCAGCTGTTTTACGAGCTTTTTCATAATCCAATGTTTCCATCGCACGCGTTGTAATTTCTTCTCCTTTGACATCAAACCAATAGAGTGTATCCTCGGTATATCCCTGATATGTTAAATAATCAAATTGATGTGCCATCAATCCTTGAATATTCTCAACCTTTTTTTCAATCTTAGCTATAGTATTTTGTGTTTGTTCTTCATAAATACGATTTGGACCACTGATAAACAATGACCATAAAACTAAAAACAAAAACACAAAAAGAACTGCCAGCAGGATCGTAAAGCGTTTTCCATAACGTCTGTGTATTTTAGCCATAAGATCCCCCTTTTCATGATTTCTATTATACATGAATCTTTTTTCAAGAGCACTTAAAATTATCCACATTCCCAATCATGGTCATTAAAATTTATGTTTTAAATGAATTATCTTTTTATTCTTATAATAACTATAGATTTTATATAAAAACTAATTGACTTTCTTACGTTTGCCATGATACCTTGAAATAGGTTTGAGGTGCGGGCTTGCCTTCACCAAAAAGTTTGTTATACCGACGCAGCGGTTTACCAAAGCAAAGGGACAGGATTTTTTTAATTTGTTTTTTTGCGTACTGCCAAGTACGCTTTTTTTCTGGAGGACTGATATGAAAAACAGAATTGCGTTAATTGGTATTCTTGTAGAGAATATGGAAAATGTTGGCTTATTGAATCAAATTCTTTCTCAATATGGAAAATACATTATTGGAAGAATGGGATTGCCTTACCGCGAAAAAGACATCCATATTATCTCAATTGTTGTAGATGGCCCGGAAGGAATCATCAATACGATCGCATCTAAGGCAGGCCGTTTAAACGGGATTCGCACAAAAACTCTTTATTCCCATGTTTGATGCCTATTCTTTGATCGATCGTTTACAACAACAAGATCGCTTACAAGTAGCTGAGTTTGCATACTTGTTGATGCATTATGACAACCAGCATCTTTCAAGCTATCTTTTTTCAAAAAGCCAACAAGTTTTATTACGCCATTTTGGCAAAGGCGTTTATATTCGCGGACTTATTGAAATCTCATCGTATTGTAAAAACAACTGTAATTATTGTGGCTTGCGCCATCAAAACACAAAGGCAAAGCGTTATCGTTTACAGGCAGAACAAATCTTGGATTGTTGTCAAACAGGTTATGACCTAGGATTTCGAACATTTGTTCTGCAAGGTGGAGAAGATCCTTTTTTTACCGATGATTTTCTTATATCTTTATTAAAATCCATTCGACACAAATATCCAGAATGTGCCATTACCCTTTCTCTTGGTGAGCGTTCCCGGCAAAGTTATCAAAAACTCTTTGAAGCCGGTGCCAATCGTTATCTATTGCGTCATGAAGCTGTAAATCCTGAACTATATCAAACCATTCACCCACAAAATATGAGTCTTGTTCATAGGCTTGATTGTTTAAAACACTTAAAAAACATCGGTTATCAGACCGGTACCGGTTTTATGGTAGGTGTACCTGGCCAAACGATACAAAATCTAGCTGAAGATCTGGCTTTTATTCATCAATTCCAACCACATATGGTAGGTATTGGTCCTTTTATGCCAGCACAGGGAACACCTTTTGAAAACTGTATACCTGGCAATGATCGTCTGACTGTTTTTTTGATCGGCCTGCTTCGTTTGATGTTGCCAAAAGCTAATTTGCCAGCCACTACGGCTTTGGCAAGCTTAAATTCAGAAAGTCGTTTGAAAGCTCTTCAAATCGGAGCCAATGTCGTGATGCCTAATTTATCGCCTTTATCCGTCCGTAAAAAATATTCCATTTATGATCACAAAAAAAGCAGCCATGGAGAATCTGCTCAACATCTTAAACTCTTGGCCGATCAATTAAAAAGCATTGATCGCACGATTGATTACGGACGAGGCGACTATGATGAAAGGAAAAGAGGAATGACATGTACAACCCCAAATCTATGAAAGCAAGTGAATTTATCGATGATAAAGAAATTCAAGATACACTAGCTTATGCACAAGCACATAAAGATGATTTACCACTTATTGATGCTTTATTAGAAAAAGCTGGAAAAGGAAACGGACTCAATCACCGGGAAGCTTCTGTCTTATTGGCATGTGAAGATCCTAAACGTATACAAGATATATATCAGCTGGCACATCAGATCAAACAAAAATACTATGGCAATCGTATTGTGATGTTTGCCCCTTTATACTTATCCAATTATTGTGTTAACGGATGTATTTATTGTCCTTACCACTTAAAAAACAAGCATATTGCCAGAAGAAAACTGACACAAGAACAAATTGCCCAAGAAGTAAAGGCCCTTCAAGATATGGGACATAAACGCTTGGCCATCGAGGCAGGAGAAGATCCAATAAACAATCCTATTGAATATATACTAGAAAGTATTAAGACCATTTATTCTGTTCAACATAAAAATGGTTCCATTCGCCGTGTCAACGTGAATATTGCCGCAACTTCTGTAGAAAACTATCGTCGTTTAAAAGAAGCAGGTATAGGAACCTACATTCTTTTTCAAGAAACCTATCATAAAGAAAGTTATGAAAAGCTTCATCCAACCGGTCCTAAACATAATTATGACTATCATACCGAAGCTATGGATCGAGCTATGCAAGGAGGTATTGATGATGTAGGACTTGGTGTTTTATTTGGCCTTGAACGATATCGTTATGAATTTGCCGGACTTTTGATGCATGCCGAACATTTAGAAGCCGTCTATGGAGTTGGCCCTCATACTATTTCAGTACCTCGTATTCAACCTGCCGACGATATTGATCCATCTGCTTTTGATAACTCTATCAACGATGAGATCTTTGCCAAACTCTGCGCCTGTATTCGCATTGCCGTCCCTTATACCGGTATGATTATTTCAACCAGAGAAAGTCAGGCTTGTCGAGAAAAGGTCCTGCCTTTAGGCGTATCCCAAATCAGCGGAGCTTCTAAAACTTCAGTAGGCGGTTATGCCCAAGAAAATGTACATCATGATGTTTCTGAACAATTCGATATTTCCGATACCCGAACTTTAGATGAAGTTGTACGATGGCTCATGGAATTAGGATATATTCCATCATTTTGTACCGCCTGTTACAGAGAAGGAAGAACCGGAGATCGTTTTATGAGCTTGTGTAAATCCGGACAGATTCAAAATTGTTGTCATCCAAATGCACTAATGACCTTAAAAGAGTTTTTAATGGATTATGCTTCATTACAAACACAAAAAATCGGAGAACAACTCATCGAAAAAGAAATTCATAATATCGCTTCTGAAAGAGTTAAAGATATCGTACGTGATCGTCTATTGCATATTCAGAATGGAGAAAGGGATTTTAGATTTTGAACCCGTCATCTTTTGTTAATCAAGCCCAACGCATTCACATCGGCTTTTTTGGTTGCTGCAACAGCGGAAAATCCAGCTTGATCAATCGTATCACCCACCAAAATGTAAGTGTTGTTTCTTCTATGGCTGGAACTACGACCGATATCGTCACCAAAGCAATGGAACTTTTGCCTTTAGGCCCTGTACTTATAATCGATACACCCGGCTTTGATGATCAGAGTCACTTAGGCCAAAAACGAATACAAAAAACAAAAGAAGCTTTACGACGATGTGATATTGCTTTATTAGTGCACGATGCAACACAGGAATTCAACAAGACTGAAAAAGATCTGATTCAAACATTCAAACAAATGAATACACCCTATTTGATCATTCAAAACAAATGTGATCTGATTCAACATAAAAAGAATGGAGTCTATGTCAGTGCTTTAACTGCAGAAGGTATTGAAGAATTAAAAAATAAGATTGCCTCTTCTTTTTCTTTCAAAGAAGAAAAGTCCCTTTTAAAAGATCTTATTAAAGAAAAAGATCAAGTCCTTTTGATTGCACCAATTGATGAATCCGCGCCTAAAGGACGAATTATATTACCTCAACAGATGGCACTTCGAGAAATCTTAGATCAACATGCCATCGCCATTACTTTACAACCGGAACAAATTCCGTTTTACCTTCAAAACCAAACAAGTTCTTTAACATTGGCTATTACTGATTCACAAGCTTTTTCATTAGCCGCTAAATTACTTCCTGATTCAGTTCCTTTGACCTCCTTTTCAATATTAATGGCTCGCAAGAAAGGATTTTTAAAACAAGCCTTACAAGGGGCAAAGGCCATCCATAGTTTAAAAGCACAAGATAAGATCTTAATTGCCGAAGGTTGTACGCATCATCGACAATGTAAAGATATCGGCAGCGTACAATTACCTGCCTTACTTCAAAAATTCACAAATAAACCTATACAGATTGAATTGAGCAGCGGAAAAGGATTTCCGGAAGATCTTTCATCGTATTCTCTGGTAATACATTGTGGCGGCTGTATGTTAAATGATAAAGAAATTCAATATCGTATGCGACAATGTGCACAGGCAAACATTCCTGTTACTAATTTTGGAATCATTTTAGCTTATATGAAAGGCATTCTAGCTCGTTCTATTCAAATGCTGGAAGAAAGAAATATTTTAGAGATCTAAAGGGGCTGTAACGAGTAAATAGGTTGAAGCAGTTCTCAAATACAAAAAAAGGACCGGAATATTTGATGGTTTAAGTCAAATACTCCGGCCTTTTTGGTATAATTGTTTGTGTCTAAATACCTAGTAAATAGTAACGCAATTCAGCCATCTTTTCAATTCCCTTTGAA
>CABVDD010000026.1 GCA_902497095.1 uncultured Faecalicoccus sp. | reverse complement strand
ATTATAGGCATTTTTCAAAGTATTTGTCAACTAGTTCTTAGTTTTTTGACAAAAATTAAAGTGTAATGTGCAAAAGTTGCCCCAATAAACTATTTGTATCATATACCATGGGAATATCTGGAAAAATAAAAAGCATACGATATATATAATACACGATCATACAACCTGCCCACATCCATAAGATTCGCTCTTTCCACTTTTTCTTCTTTTTGATCTGACAATATAAAAACAACAAACCAAATACGAAGGTAGGAATTAACATCGCATGATAAAACAAAGAAGCTTGTAAATGACCTGTGAGAAGATAATACAAACTGGTCGTCATATTACAGCCTGGACATGGAATCCCAAAAATGTTTTGTATCGGACAATACACTCCCACAAAAAGAAGAAACAGGAGCAATGCGAAAATAGCTCCTGTTATCTTAATGACTTTTTTATTCATTACCATACTGACAAATGTCATTTAAACTAGCCTGACAAATTGCCATGGAAATGATACCTAAGCCTAAAATCGGAAGTACTAACATGATAATACTATTATCCGAAACTTTAAAGCCATTATCAAATTCTAGTTCGCTTAACACTTTTCCTGCTTTCCAATAAAAATAGATTCCATAAAGTCCGCAAGTAATAAATGACAATAATACAACCAATCCCGGTTCACCAGGTCCTGATTTATTTTGTGCACGACAGCATTCATTGACATCTCTTGCCAAAGTATAAAGCCAATACCAATAGTAAAGACCACATGTCACAATTGTCAAAACGATAGATAAGCCGATACTTCTTTGTGAAATATAGATTGGTTTTTGAACAAAGTCTTTTTGAGGTTGCTCTTTTTTAGGTGCCTCGGGCATCGCAAAAGAAGCCAGTTCAGTTTCTTTTAGACGCTGCCAGTCTTCCATGCCAGCTTTCCATACAAATGTATTGCCATAGATCTGATGTGCCTGAATCAATCCTTTCATCTGTTCCAATGTATAAGGCCCATTTTGTTTATTATCCGCATCCACAAAATACCATTGATCCCCATCCGGTTTTACATCCGGTGCTGGCAGATATTCTTTTAACGATGTATCTTTTAATTTTTGCCAATCTGGCATACCAGCTTTCCAAACCAGAGTATCTTCTTTAAGCTTCGTATCCTGAATCAGTTCTATCATCTGCTCAAGCGTACATGGGCCAACGGATTGACTCTCTTTAACATAGTACCATTCTTCTTCAACCGTCTTTTCTTCTGGTTCTTCTTGTGATTCTTCTACATCCTCTTGCACTTCTTCGACTTCAGAATCTTGTTGCTCTTCGACTATCACTTTTTCATCTTCAGAATCGTTTTGTGCTTCTTCAACAACAATATCTTCTTTGATTTCTTCTACTTCTTCTGTATTATCCTGAACAGGCTCTGTTGTCTGAATTTCTTCAACAGTTTCAACCAAAGAAACGGGTGCACCACATTCCGGACAAAATTTTGCGTTTTCCGGAAGACTATTTCCACATTGTTTACATTCCATGTTTGCATCTCCTTAAAGTTTATATTAATTAAACAAATTATACCTTATTTTAATCAAATTACAATCTCTGTATCCTCTTTGTCCGAAAGAAGGAGAACAAAGCAGACAAAGCCCAACAAAGCAACAGACTGATCGTAGCACCACACATATCAACGACAAAATCCTCTAACGTACTGATTCTTCCATCTACCATACTTTGATGAAATTCATCGAAACAGGCATATCCAGCACACACTAACAAGGAAACAACAATTTTCCATACTCGAGATACACCGGCAATAGATAAGGTCACATATAATAAAAGTGCCAAAAAGAAATAAAGGCTAAAATGTGCAATATCACGAGTGGTTTGATACCAGTTATCCCCATCTGGAGAAATACTTTCAATCAAAGATTGAATACCGTGATGTAATTTTTGTCCTATTTCCGTAGAATCCATATATTCATGAACATTTTCTTTGATCAATTCTTGTACTGTGGCACTGCGCTGTCCGGATGTATAACCATCTTCACTCGATAAGGTATAGATCATAAACATAAGACCTACACAAAATATCGCAAATAGAATAGAAAATAGAAAACGTATTTTTTTATGTTTCATAGTTGACAGTATAAGTACGAACTGTAAGACGAATTTAAAATGAATATGTTAAATTATGTTGTAAGAAAAGTAGATACATAAAAATCCCACTTTGACAGACTCTTAAAAGTTTTATCTTTCGTGGGATTATTTTAACTGTTTGAATTTAATATTTTATTTTTTTGATTCGACCAAAGCCGATAGTCCCTTTGCCTACATGGGATAAGATCACTGTTTTAAAAGAGTGCTGCTGCACAGGTTGACCAACAGCGGCTTCCAACATTTTTTTACAATCCTCACTTTTTTGCGGATCAAAGGCATCAATTACCATCCAAATATAATCATCAGGATTTACATCTTTTGTCACGACTTCGATACCTTTTTGATACGCTTTTTTCAAAGTTCGAACTTTATCTTCCAAATCAATAGCACCATGACGAATATTCAACAAAGGAACGATCTTCAACAACCCTGCTATGGCAGCTACAGCTGGAGAAATACGACCGCCGGCTTTCAAAGTATCTAATTTTTCCGGTATCAATACGGCAAGCAATTCACCTTCTGTTTCAATTTTTTCTTTGATTTGGGCACATGTATATCCTTTTTCAATCATTTCTTTGACCATCTGCATCATGACAACTGTTGGATAACATACAAACTCACTTTGCACAACAGTTACTTTTCCTTCATAGTTTTTTGCCAGATTGATGGCAGTCTTATTTGTCCCCGATAAAGCATTGCTTAAAGGAAGATAAAAAACTTCATCATGCGTCTTCAATAAATCTTCCCACATACGAATCATATCTCCGACGATCGGTTGTGCTGTCTTAACGCTTTTATGTGCTTCTAAGGCAGCCACTACTTCTTCATCCGTAATGGTTTGGGCCTCCATGTATTCTTTTCCATCCACAATAACAGGCATACGCAAAACGTGAAGATTTAATTCTTCTGCTTTTTCTTTAGAAATATCCGCACTGGAATCGATCATTAATGCAATTTTGTTCATGATTTGATCTCCTTTAGAAAAAAATACTTTTCAATATAATTCGCTACACCGTCATGGTCATTATCAAACTCGGTAATTTCATCGGCAATCGCTTTGGTATCGTCACTGCCATTGCACATACAAATGCCTCTGCCGCTGACTTCCAACATGGTATTGTCATTGGTCGTATCGCCAAAAGACCAAATGTTTTCTAAATCAAAGTCATAAAGATCGGCTAACTTTTTAACCGCATATCCTTTAGATACACGCCGATCGGCAAACTCTAACAATGTAGTTTGTGTCTTAAACGCTTTATAATAAGGATTTGGATGCGCATTAAAATATTTCTCCGCTTTTAAAGTATCCTGTGCGCTCATACGAAACATGATTTTGGCATTGTCACAAGCATACAGTTCTTCATCACTAGCGATCACATGAATTGGTTTTTGCGAAGTTACGGCAGAATGCTTCATCATTTCATCTATTCTTTGTGCTACTAATTTACCATCTAAATAGATAAATGCATTGGCTTCAAAAGGTTTCATGGCCTCTAAGATTTCTTTGATCCATTCCCTTTTCAATTTATAATAGTCATATTGTTTCTGATGAATCTCATCCCATAACTCACTGCCATTCATACCAATCAGAAATTCAAAAGGAAAAGAAATGCCCCATCCATCTGCATATCGCTGCAACTCATCCACAGGTCTGCCGGAAGCTAAACCAAAATACACACCTTGTGCATGTAATTTTTCAATCATATCTTTTGTGCGTGGTGTTAATTCTCTTTTGGAGTTGATTAACGTACTATCAATATCACACAAAACTAAACGTAGTTTATTTGTTTTCATGAAAGAAGTATATCACAAGTACAAATTGTTTTTCCATGGACTCATTATGAAAAGTGTCTAATTTTACATCTTTAACGCAAACGATATGTAAAATCTTTTAGTACATCTACAATATGAATTTGTTGCGGACATACCTTTTCACAACTATGGCATTGTATGCATGCATCCGGTCCTTTTTCAAGCGTTGAAAGCACCATAGGTGCAATAAAGCCTCCATCACTAAAGGCATGCTCATTATATAGCGACAATAATTTTGGAATATCCAAGCCCTGCGGACAACCAGATGTACAATAACGACAAGAAGTACAAGGAATGATAACTTTCTTAGTCATTTCATCCACGATAGAAAACAAAGTCTTTTTTTCTGTATCGTTTAAAGGCTCTTCTTTAGACCATGTTTCTACATTTTCCTGCAACTGTTTCATATCTGACATTCCTGAAAGCACCATGGTGACTTGCGGTATACTTTGAACAAATCGAAAAGCCCAGCCGGGTATACTTTCCCATGGGCGAAGGGCATGTAGTTGTTTCTCATATTCTGGTTTTAGCTTTGCCAATTTACCACCCCGCAAAGGTTCCATGACCCAAACCGGAATCTCATATTTCTTTAACAATTCCACTTTTTCCTTTGCCTTTTGAAAATGCCAGTCTAAATAATTGATTTGCAGCTGACAAAACTCCATATGTTTTCCATACGCTTTTAGAAATCTATCTAATACCGGTAATTCACCATGACAGGAAAAACCTAAATGACGAATTCTTCCCTGGCTTTTTTGTTGTAAAAGATACTCTAAAATCTTATATTTTGGATTTAAATAAGCATCAATATTCTTTTCACAAACATTATGGAATAAATAAAAATCAAAGTATTCTGTTTGACATTTTTTAAGTTGTTCTTCAAAGATTTCTTCAACCTTAGGCATATTTGAAAGATCATAACCCGGAAACTTATCCGCAAGAAAATATTTCGACCGATCATATTTCTTTAACGCTTTGGCTAAGACAATTTCACTTTGACCTTCATGATAACCCCATGCGGTATCATAATAATTGATTCCTTTCTCCATGGCATACTGAATCATTTCATTGACTTTCTCCTGATCCGGTTTTCCATTTTGTCCCTCTATCGTTGGTAAACGCATAGCTCCCAAACCTAAACCTGAAAGTTTTAAACCTTTAAAATCATGTATGATCATAGAACTTCCTCCTTAGTATTGATTCATCTTCATTATAAATCTTTTCTAAAAGGGTTCCAAAATAGATTTTTATATTCCATAAATAAAAGAAAAAGTCAGAATCACTTCTGACTTACTCTTGAACAAACATCGGTGTAGAAAGATAGCGCTCTCCTGTATCAGGCATCAGTGCAACAATACGCTTTCCTTCATTTTCTGGACGTTTTGCCAACTGAATTGCTGCATAAACACTGGCTCCAGAAGAAATACCCACCAACAATCCTTCTTTTTGGGCAATGGCACGTCCTGTTTTATAAGCATCTTCATTGGATACGGTAATAATTTCATCATATATTTCAGTATTTAAAGTGTCCGGTACAAATCCTGCACCAATACCCTGAATACCATGTGGTCCTGCTTTTCCTTGTGATAATACAGGCGATCCTTCAGGTTCTACCGCAACGATCTTCACATTTGGATTTTTTTCCTTTAAATATTTTCCTGTACCGCTGATCGTACCACCAGTTCCTACTCCAGCTACAAAAATATCAACATGTCCATCCGTTTGTTGCCATAATTCAGGCCCTGTTGTTTCATAATGTGCCTGTGGGTTTTCCGGATTTGTAAACTGGCTGGGAATCAAAGAATTTGGCGTATTTTCCTGCAATTCTTTAGCCTTGGCAATAGCCCCTTTCATGCCTTGAGAGCCTGGTGTTAATACAATTTGAGCTCCATAAGCCTTTAAAAGATTTCTTCTTTCGACACTCATAGTTTCCGGCATGGTAAATATTGCTTTATATCCTTTGGAGGCACAGACAGAAGCTAAACCGATTCCTGTATTTCCGCTGGTTGGTTCAATGATCGTTGCACCAGCTTTCAATAAGCCTTTTTCTTCTGCTTTTTCAATCATTCTTCGTGCAATACGATCTTTTACACTGCCAGCCGGATTAAAAAACTCAACTTTTGCCAGTAACTGCGCCTTCAATCCTTCTTGTTCTTCAAGATTTGACAGTTCCACTACCGGTGTATTTCCGATAAGCTCTGTTACATTTTTATAGATAGTCATATATATGCCTCCTTTTTAATGCCTATCTTTATTATAGGAATTATAACAAACTTTTCCAGATTGTCAAAAGAACTGCCCTTTGGCAGTTCTTTTTCTTATTTCATAATTTCTTTGATCTTTCGAGCAATGCTTTGAGCATCCAGTTCATAATAAGCCAATAAATCTTTTGGCTTACCACTTCGACCAAATGTATCTTGCATACCTATACTGTATTGTCGACATGGTAATCCATATGGTGCTAAAGTTTCCGCAACGGCACCTGCCAAACCTCCGATTACATTATGTTCTTCTACGGTAACGATCACATCATGGGTTTTAGCTGTCTCTAAGATCAATTCTTTATCAATTGGTTTAATAGTTGCGATATTGATCACAGTAGGCTCGATTCCTTCTAATAAATCAACGGCTTTTAAAGACTCCTGTACCATCAACCCTGTCGCGATAATGGCAACTTTGCTTCCTTTTTTTAGCACATTTCCTTTGCCATATTCCCATTTATAAGTATCGTCATATACATCTTCGACACCTAAACGACCCAAGCGAACGTAACATGGCCCTTCGATATCCGCAACTGCTTTTATGATCTGTTCAGTTTCACGAGCATCACAAGGCTGGAATACTTTCATATTAGGAATGCTTCGCATGATCGCAATATCTTCTACGCTTTGATGGCTGGCTCCATCTTCTCCTACGCTGATACCGGCATGAGTAGCACAAACCTTTACATTCAATTTTGGATAACAAATACTGTTACGAATCTGCTCAAAAGCTCTTCCTGCTGCAAACATCGCAAAACTGGAAGCATAAACAACTTTACCACTGGCCGCAAGTCCGGCAGCAACTCCCATCATATTTCCTTCCGCAATTCCCATATTAAAATGTCTTTGCGGGCAAACTTTTTTAGCTTCGATCGTTTTTGTTGATTTTGTCAAATCCGCATCTAGAACAACAACATCTTCACGTTCTTGTACTAGCTTGGCTAATGCTTTACCATAAGCTTCTCTTGTTGCTGTTGCCATATTATTCACCACCTAATTCCTTCATGGCTTCTTCGTACTGTTCCTTGTTTGGTGCACTTCCATGCCATGCATAATTATTTTCCATAAAGGATACGCCTTTTCCTTTAACAGTATGTGCAATGATTGCTGTTGGCTGCTCTTTAGTCTCTCTAGCTTCTTTAAATGCGGCTTCAATTTGATCAAAATTATGTCCATCAATTTCTACTGTATGGAAACCAAATGCTTCAAATTTTGATTTGAATGGTTCCGGTCCGATAACATCATCAATATTTCCATCAATTTGTAAGTGATTATAATCCAAAATGACACAAAGATTGTCTAGTTTATAATGAGAAGCTGCCATACAAGCCTCCCAAACTTGACCTTCTTCACTTTCTCCATCGCCTAATAAACAATAAATGCGATGATCATTTTTATCTACCAGTTTATTGGCAATAGCCATTCCTACTGCTGCTGATATTCCTTGTCCTAATGATCCTGTGGACATATCAACTCCTGATACATAGTTCATATTTGGGTGTCCCTGTAATTTGGAATCCACTTGTCTAAATCCTTTTAAGTCCTCTTCAGGAAGAAATCCCTTTTCGCACAGTACAGCATACAATAAGGGAGAAGCATGTCCTTTGCTTAACACAAAGCGATCTCTGTCAATTGTATCCACATTGTCTTTATTAACATCCATTTCTTTAAAATACAGATCTGTTAATATATCCGCTCCGGACAAAGATCCACCCGGATGCCCACTTTGTGCTGCATAAACCATTTTAATAATGTTTTTGCGTACATTTAAGGCATGTTGTTCTAAATCTGTCATAAAATTTCCTATAGCCTCCTTTTACAAATCTAAGTATAAAAAAAAGAAGGTTTGTTTACAAGTGCTTTCCATCAAACCTTCTTACATTCTTTTCAACATTTAGGAAAAAATTGTAAGGGGATTCAACATCCATTTCCCCATTTCCTTTACCTTTTTTCCGTATTTACTGTACCTGACTTTTCAGATACGCAAAGATAAATTCATCCAAGTCACCATCTAATACAGACTGTACCTGACTTGTTTCATAGCCGGTACGAACATCTTTAACTAACGAATAAGGATGCATGACGTAGCTGCGAATTTGTGAACCCCATTCGTTGGCGCTTTGTTCGCCTTTTATTTCTTTTAATTTCTTTTCTTTTTCTTCGATCTCTAACTGATATAGTCTGGATTTTAATATACGCAAAGCTTCTTCTCGGTTTTCATGTTGACTGCGCCCATTTTGACAAGTCGCAACGATGCCTGTTGGTTTATGTACCATACGTACAGCACTATCGGTTTTATTGATATGTTGTCCACCAGCTCCGGAAGCTCGTTTTGTCTCAACGATCAAATCTTCCGGCTTGATTTCGATTTCCACTTCATCATTAAACTGAGGCATCACTTCTAAAGAAGCAAAACTTGTATGTCTTCTGGCTCCCGAATCAAAAGGTGATATACGAACCAAGCGATGAACACCTTTTTCACCTTTTAAATACCCATAAGCTTTATCGCCTTCTACTAAAAACGTAACACTTTTAATACCGGCTTCTTCACCAGCCAGATAGTCCAAAACTGTAACCTTCCAGCCTTTTTTTTCGGCATAACGAGTATACATTCGATATAACATACTGGCCCAGTCGCAAGATTCTGTTCCTCCTGCACCTGGATGCAGCTCCAAGATGGCATTGTTTTGATCATATTCATGGGAAAGGAGAACTTGGATCTCAAAAGATTCAAAACTGTCTTTTGCTTCTAAATATTCCGCAACTGCCATTTCTAAAAGTTCTTCATCCCAATCACTTTTTAGGGCATCGGCCGTTTCATCTAAAGATTCTAATTGTTCTAACAAGCTTTCATAATGATCCACGATATCCTTTAAAGAATTTCGCATGCGAATCACTGACTGTGCTTTTTTTTGATCTGACCAAAAGCCTTCTTTTAAAGTCTGTTGATCATATTCTTCAATTTGTTTCTTTTTTAAAGCTAAGTCAAAGTGACTCACCCAGAGAGCGAAGCTTCTCCAGGTGAGTACTGACTCCTTGTTTTAATTCATACAGTTCCATTATGCTTTTGTCTCCCTGCGAATGCGCACTTTACATAAGAAGAAAGTAATTTCACGATCAATACGGCGATTCATTTCTTCAAACATATCAAAACCTTCCTGAACATATTGCTGCAAAGGATTGTTCTGTGCATAACTTCTTAAGTAAATACCACTTCTTAATTTATCCATACGGTCGATATGAGCGATCCAGTTACGATCGATATTACGCAATACAACCGTTCTTTCAAATGGTAAAAATTGTTTTTTAACAGGTTGAATTTCTTTTTCATATTCGCCCCAGATCTTATTTTTCGCATACTCTTCAATTTCTTTATACGATTTGCCTTCAATTTCATCCGGTTTGATTTGTTTTTCTTCCTGCATTCCCATAATATCAAATGATTTTGACAAGCTGACAGGATCCACTGTTTGTTTTTTGGCATCCACAATATTGGCCTGTAAAGTCTCTTCAATGGCTTTATCAAAAATCGTATGCACCATTTCATGCACTTCATCGCTTTCCAAGATGCGATTACGTTGTGCATAGATGATTTCACGTTGACGACGCAATACATCATCATAATCTAATAATTGTTTACGCATATCAAAGTTAAAACCTTCAACTCTTTTTTGTGCCATTGTGATCGAACGAGTTACCGCTTTTGACTGTACTTGTTCATCCCCTAATTTTTCAAACATCTTCTGCAGTTTATCACCGCCAAAACGTACCATTAAATTATCTTCCAAAGAAACATAGAAGCGAGAGAATCCCGGATCTCCCTGACGTCCGCTTCGACCACGAAGCTGATTGTCTATACGACGAGATTCATGACGCTCAGAACCCAAGACCGCAAGTCCGCCTAATTCACGAGTTTCTTTTGTCAATTTGATATCCGTACCACGACCGGCCATGTTAGTGGCGATCGTTACAGATTTTGGACGTCCCGCTTTTGCGATGATCTCAGCTTCACGAGCATGGTTTTTGGCATTTAATACTTCGTGCGGAATGCCTTCTTTTTTCAACATATTACTGATAAGCTCACTGGTCTCAACCGCAATCGTACCTACTAAAACCGGTTGCCCTTTAACATACAAACGTTTAACTTCATCGACTAAAGCTCTGTATTTACGATCTTTATGCGCATAGATTTCATCTGGCTGATCTTCACGAATCACCGGACGATTTGTCGGAATAACTACAACTTTCATATTGTAAGTTGACAAGAACTCTTCTTCTTCCGTCTTGGCAGTACCTGTCATACCCGCCAGTTTTTCATATAAACGGAAGAAGTTTTGATATGTGATCGTAGCTAAAGTAGAAGTTTCTTCCTTGATTGGAACACCTTCTTTGGCTTCAATTGCCTGATGCAGACCATCGCTGTAAGCACGTCCTGGCATCAAACGTCCCGTAAACTGGTCAACGATCACAATTTCTTTATCTTCACTGACTACATATTCTACTTCATTGGTGAAAATATAATTTGCTTTTAAGGCCTGGTTGATATGATGAACTAATTGAGTGTGTTCTATATCATATAGGTTTTTAATTTTAAAATACTTTTCGGCCTTATGCACACCATCTTCACTTAACATAACTTGACGTGTTTTTTCATCAATATCATAGTCACCAGAAATCAAATGTTTTTCATGTGTAAAACGATCTGTTTCATATTCTGGAGCCACCAAAGTCTTGGCAAATGCATCCGCCTGTATATATAAATTTGCCGTTTCTTTCTTTCCTCCGGAAATGATCAATGGTGTACGGCTTTCATCGATCAATACAGAATCGACCTCATCGATAATAGCCATGTGAAGGCCTCGCATAACACGATCTTCCACACGTGTTACCATGTTATCACGCAAATAATCAAATCCTAGTTCTGAGTTTGTCGTATAAGTAATATCGCAAGCATATGCTTCTCTTTTTTCTTTAGCTTTTAATTCACGCTTGTTTACACCAACACTCAAACCTAAAAAGCGATAAATTTCTCCCATCCAGGCCGCATCACGTCCAGCCAGATACTCATTGACAGTAATGACATGAACACCTTGTCCAGTCAATGCGTTTAAATATACAGCCATGGTCGCCGTCAAAGTCTTTCCTTCACCGGTCTTCATTTCGGCAATATCGCCTTTGTGCATAGCCACAGCCCCCATAACCTGCACGCGATATGGTTTTTCATTAATAACACGATAAGCAGCTTCTCTTGCGGTTGCGAATGCTTCTGGCAACAAATCATCAACCGTTTCACCTTCTGCCAATCGTTTTTTATACTCTTCTGTTTTTTCTTTTAACTGATCATCGCTTAAAGCCGCCATCTCATTTTCATGCGACAAAACCTGATCAGCAATCTTTTCCAACGCACTGATTTCGCGTTTCTCTTCCGAGAAAAGATTTGATAATAATCCCATAAAGTAGCCCTCCTGCTTACTATTTATACAAAATTACACGCTATATCATTGTAGCATATTTTTCAAATGAAGACTAGAATTCCCACAGGAACTTACAAACTCTTTATATTTCGATGAAAAACATTATAAATTTATCGTTTATCATTAAAAAATTATTGATTTTAATAAAATTTAATGATATAACCAAATTAGAAAAGAGGTATTTGCCATGAAACAAACCAATGACTTTATATGCAAAACCCAGGAAAATAAAGATTCTGAAATTCGCCTACCTAAAAAAACGATACTTACCTGTCTTGTATTCACTGGCCTTTGTGCCATACAAAGTGTCGTGAATATTACACAATGGACTTTATGGCAGGCATGGAATATCATAGGTGCTCATAATTATCTCTACAACATGACATGGAACATTGCGATCTTAATTTTCTTTTTTACCATTTTATTTCTTTATTGGAGCCACAAACCTTTTCATCGAATTCTTGCCAAAGGAATGTATAGTATTGGACTGCTTTTTATCCTGGTTTCTTTTATTGTCGCTCGTATCAGTCCTGTAGGCGATATTCCAAGCGGTATATTCTTTATGAAATACAATGATTTTGTTTTAGCCGATGGCTGTTATTTGATCTTAGGTATTATTTGTATTCTGATAGCTACTATATTTAAAGCAGGATATCGCCTTCAAGATGAAGTCGATGCGATATTATAGGTGAGACATGGCTATCATATTACGTTTAGATCGTGTCATGGCCGATCGTAAAATATCTTTAAATGAACTTTCTGAAAAAGTGGGAATCTCGAATGTGAACTTATCAAATTTAAAAACTGGAAAGGTAAAAGCAATTCGCTTTTCTACTTTAGATGCGATTTGTAAAGTATTGAATTGTCAACCGGGTGATATTCTGGAATACCAAAATGACGAACAGGCAGTCTAAGCTGCCTGTTTATTTTATGATCCATTGTGCAACAAACACCGCAAAGATTCCTAAAACTACACTAAGAAGTATATAGAGAATGGCCATGGTGTATTGTCCTTGCTGGATCAATTGTTGTGATTCTAAAGAAAATGTTGAAAATGTTGTAAAGCCGCCACATACACCTGTTTTAAAAAATAAAACCAATCTTGGATCTATTTGTGTATGTTTGGCGGACCATGAAACGATCAATCCGATCAAAAAACAGCCGATAATATTGATCCCTAAAGTATGAATGGGAAATCCATTTGTTTCTATTGAAATCTTACTGGCCGAATAGCGAAAAACAGAACCGATAAATCCTCCAAGTCCTACTACTAAACAATCTATCATGGGTACACCTTTCCTTGCGTAATTTTTAAAATACTGGCTTTATTCGCTTGCTGCAACATTTCATCAAGTGCTACTTTCTGTGATAAACTATCCAAACAACTTGCCGCATGCGTATCTCCAGCTCCTGTCGCATTCTTGGTGATCACTGCTTTTTCAACTTCATGATACATCGTATTTCCATCATAAGCATACGAGCCACGGGATGCATCCGTTACGATCACCGGCTTTTTTGTCTTTTCATATAAGGACATCATTCCCTCTTTAAAAGAACATTGACACCAGGCCTCACATTCTTCTTTATTCATATGTAAAACCGGCTTTAAACTCAGCATTTGTTCTAAAACATCACGAATCGCAAAGACTCTAGGCCCTGGCGCAAAGAAAATTTGGCTCTTTGATTTAGCACAATAATCAATTACACATTGATTGCATCTTTCTTCTAAATCAATACCAGATACATAGATCCAATCGGCCTGCGGCAAATTCTTTAACATGGCTTCGGTATAAAAGTATTCGGCACCATGGCTTGAAAGAAACGTTCTTTGTCCATTAGGCTCTATCAAACAAATACAAACGCCATTTTCTTGTGATACCGTAGGTAAGATCATCTCTATATTTTCTTGTAACAGCTGATCTTTGACAAATTGGCCATACACCCCTGTTCCTAATGGACACACTAAAATAGAGTTTTGACATCCTTTGCTTACATGATAACCACAACCGCCCAATACCATTTGTGAAGATATCACTTTTACATCTTGTGCTGAAGTTGGCAAATGGTCAACATGCAAATATAAATCCGCCGTACAAGAAGCTATGATCAGATGTTTCATACGATCTTTCTTTCAAACGGATCGCTGGATATTCCTTGTTTCAAAATATGTTTGGCCCATTCCTTGGCCCCCACTAAGCTATGATCCTTATAATTTCCACATTCCTCTTCTTTAGTTCCCGGAATTTGTTCCCAGGTCGTATTTACTATATCTTCCAAAGCTTCTTTTAAGGCAATGGCTACCTCTTTTGTATCGTGTTCATTCCAACATAAAAGATGAAATCCGGTGCGACATCCAAATGGGGAACAATCAATATATCCTTCAATCCTTGGACGAAGATAAAGAGCCAATAAATGCTCTAACGTATGCATGGCACCGGTAGGAATTTCTTGTTGGTTAGGTTGTGTCAAACGCACATCATAATTTGAGATTCGATCTCCTTTAGGACCTTGTTCTACGCTGATCAATCGCACATACGGTGCTAAAACTTTCGTATGATCCAGCGTAAAGCTTTCAATTACAACTTCTGGCATATATTTTTCTCCTTTATATATCGTTCTGTCTGTTTTAAAAACGGCAAAAAAGCACTGGGAATAGAAAACTTTTCGTGAATTTCTTCAATCGTGTAAAAATCATCCCCTGTAAAATCAACTTCACATAAATAGCCTTTCATATCCCATTCCACATGAGAGAAAACATGCACATGATCTTTTAATGAAATCTGTTTTAAAATATGAGTTGGTTTATCTTCATCAAAGCCATACAAACCTGACAAAAGACCGGTCTTTGGACGTTGCACCAGATGAATTTTATCTTTACAAACCAAGATATAATAAATTTTTTTCTCTTTGCGCCGCTCTTTTTTCTTAGGTTGTATTGGCAATTTTGTCGGATCTCCCTGATGATATGCTTTGCACCATGTCTGAATCGGACAAGAATCGCATCGAGGATGTTTTGGTATACAGATCAAAGCACCTAATTCCATCAAAGCCTGATTATAGCTACTGACAGGCTCTGTTAATGAATCTTCCACCAGCTTTTCTATTTTCTTTTTTATCTTTGTTTGTTTTACATCTTCTGTAATATTATAGAGTCTTGAAAAAACACGGATCACATTTCCATCTACAGCACTGACTTTTTCATCATATGCAATAGAAGCAATAGCTCCGGCAGTATAATCACCGATCCCTGGCAGCTTTTTTAAATCGGCTTTAGTTTTAGGTAAATTTCCCTGATACTGTTTCATGCATTCTATCGCGCATTTTTTCATATTTCGCACGCGATTATAATATCCCAAGCCTTGCCAAATTTTTGTCAAATCATCATCTTCCGCTTTCGAAAGACTTTGAATATCCGGATATTTTTCAATGAATCTTTTATAATACGGCAACATGGCTTCAATACGAGTCTGTTGAGCCATGATTTCAGAAATCCAAATAGAGTATGCTTCTTTTTGTTCTCTAAAAACTAGTTTTCTGGCATTTTCCGCATACCATTTTAATAAATCATCTTGAAACATAGAATCAAAAAGCAGGATTAAACCCTGCTGTAAATCCACTGACAATCGCCTGTTACTTTAACAGGACCGCTGCCAGCTGTTATAAATACGGTTTCACCTTTGTTCAATTCCAATACATCTTCGCCGTTTTCTACCGTAGCATGTCCTTCCACCAAAACCATAGAAGCAAAGCTTTCATCATCTACATCAATGGTCGTACTGCCTTTTAAAGTTGTTTCAAAACTTGTAAAATAATCACAAGTTCCCAACAATAATGTTGTCGCATTTTCATCTTTAACCGGTTTTCCGGCTGGTTTAAAATCCGATTCAATAGGATTTAAATTCGATACATCGATGGCTTTTTCAATATGTAGTTCTCTTGGTTTTCCATCTTTTCCTACACGACCAAAATCATATACACGATATGTAGAATTGGAATTCTGCTGGATCTCGCACAATGTAATGCCAGCTCCGATCGCATGGATCGTTCCGGCTTTAATAAAGAATACATCTCCTTTATGTACCGGTACTTCTTTTAATACTTCCAAAATCGTATTATTTTCAATTCTTTCTTTGAATTCTTCTTTCGTAATGGATTGATTAACACCAAAATATAATGTAGCACCTGGTTGACAATCCAAGATATACCACATCTCTGTTTTTCCATATTCTTTTTCCACACGAAGAGCATATTCATTATCTGGATGAACCTGAATCGACAATGGTTGCTTAGAATCGATAAATTTGATCAACATTGGGAAAAACTCAAATTCTTTTCCTTTTGTACCTAAACAATCTTTTCCTAAAGCATCGATATACTCTGTCAATGTTTTTCCGGCATATTCTCCACTAGCTACAATACTAGGACCATCTGGGTGTGTAGATACTTCCCAACTTTCGGCAACGATATCTAAATCGCATTTCTTTCCATATTTTTCCTTTAAATTTGTTCCACCCCAAATATAATCTTTATAAGCAGGGGTAAGTTTTACAATTGGCATAATTTCACTCCTATTCTTTTCGAATTTATTATAAATCATTTTTCTCTTTCATGGTATGATTTAGCTATGAAAATCGCTATGCTTCAAATACAGGTACAAGAAAATATTCATGCCAATCTGCACCAGGTAAAAACTCTGGCTCGAACATGCCACAAAAATGGGGCTGAAATTCTAGTCTTGCCTGAAATGTGGAATTGTCCTTACACTAATGAACAAATTTTAAAAAGTGTTGACTATTTTGATATTTGTAAAGATCTTTTACAAACACTATCAAGCAAACTGGAATGTCTAATCGTAGGCGGAACTATAGCGCATAAAATACAAGACAAGATTTTCAATGAATGCTTGATTTTTGATCATGGCAAATTCGTGGCATCCTATGCCAAAACTCATTTGTTTGAAGTTCATACCCATAAAGACTATCAGGAAAAAGATGTATTTATGCCAGGGGATCATCTGCAAGTTTTTGATACACAATGGGGAAAAATGGGAATTTTGATTTGTTATGACATTCGTTTCCCAGAAGTGACAAGACTTTTAGCTTTAAAAGGTGCTCGTGTTATTTTTTGTCCAGCTGCCTTTAATAAAAGCGTTACTCTACAACATTGGACACCCTTATTTCAAGTAAGGGCCATGGAAAATCAAGTGTTTATGATTGGAGTAAATCCTTCCCATTATCAATACGATAGTTTTGAAAGTTTTGGACACTCTATCATAACCGATCCTTTTGGAAAAATTTGTTGCCAAATGGATGAAAACGAGCTTTATTCTATTACCGATATTGATTTAAAGAGAATCGAACAAATTCGCGATCGTATGCCTTTTTGGAAGATACGACGTAAAGACTTATATTCACTAAAGGAGAGAAAAAAAGATGAAAGAAATTCAAATCAATGACTTACAAGATTTTAAAATTGGTCACGCCCAAGATGAAACAGGTGGTACAGGATGTACTGTAATTCTTTGTGAACAAGGTGCTATAGCCGGTGTGGATGTTCGAGGTGGTGGCCCTGCGACAAGAGAAACCGATCTTTTAAACCCTAAAAATATGGTGGAACAAATCCATGCGGTAACTTTAGCCGGCGGCAGTGCTTTTGGTTTAGAAGCCAGCTGTGGTGTCATGGAATATTTAAGCGAACACAAAATTGGCTTTGATATGAAAGGCATTTATATCCCTATAGTATCCGGTGCTTGTTTATTTGACTGCAGCGTAGCCGATCCTAAAGCGTATCCAACTAAACAAATGGGCTATCAAGCTTGTCAAAATGCCAGTCACAAGCTTTCTGAACAAGGATGTATCGGTGCCGGAACCGGAGCCAGTGTTGGTAAATCTTTAGGTTTTGATAAAGCTATGAAAAGTGGATTAGGCCATGCCGCTTTCCAAGTACAAGATGTTATGGTGGCAGCCATCGTAGCAGTCAATGCGTGTGGTGATGTCTATTTTGAAAACAGTGAAAAGCCAATCGCCGGCATCTATGATTATCAAAAGAAACAACGCCTTTCTACTTTAGACTTCATGTTTGATAACCATCCAATAGAAGAAAGCTGTGGTATGAATACAACCATAGGTTGTATCTTGACAAATGCCAAACTAACAAAAGCACAAGCCAACAAAATTGCCAGTATGGCGCATAACGGCTATGCCAGAACCATTCGTCCGGTACATACTTCCAACGATGGTGATACGATCTTTACAATGGCTAGTCAAAGAGTTGAAGCACAACCAGATCTAGTTGGTGCTTTAGCTGCCAAAGCAATGGCTAAAGCCATTGAAAATGCCTGTATTTATGCCACACCGATGTATGGACTTACAACGTATTCACAAATCCATCAATAAACAACAAAAAGAGGTGCTAATTTATCATTTTACGATCTAGCACCTCTTCAATATTTCATTCTTTCACCATCACCAGACAGCTTATATTCTCACCCAGACAACTATTACCATCTATAAATGAATGAATATTTTCAAATTCAATATAGAACCTAGTTTCTGTTTTACAGCTATCTAGACAACTTTTATAAAGTATTATTCAAATAATCTTTAATCTACATTCATAATTTGATTTTTCTAGCTTGATTTTCTATAAAAGAAAATGCTTCATTTGGATTTCTAGACCAAAGCTTGGTAATATCAAATGAGTTTTCTTCAAGTTTGGATTGCAGAAACCTATTATCCATTCTCAAAAAAGTAGATTTAAATTTCGCATCATTTTCAGCCGCAAACAATTGACCTGCTTTTTTTATATTCATCGAATAAACCATCTCTTCTTCAAAATTTCTACATTGTGGTATCGTAATGATATCTATCACCATCCTTGATTTTTTAAGCTTTGAAAAATTAAAGTAATATATTTTTATAAAATAATAATCAAGGAATATTCCAAAAATCTGTATTGAAATACAACTATTTTGGTTAACTTACGTCTTAGATATTTACATAAAAATATCACGCCTCCATGTACTCAATTTTAGCTTTTTTTGCGAGATGATATCGTTGACTTTTATCCAAAAGCGGAATAGTTGGACTACCATGTATTTCGCAATGATATTTATTATTATTTGACGGAAGATATTTTACAACCGCATCTGTCTCATGACAATTTTCAACAGTTACAGAAACTATACAACCACTAAATGCTTTTTTCATTTTGTTTAAAACCATTTCACTTGAACGCATATTTCCCCGCTCAACCGACAAGCCTTTCAGATCAGCAAATGCTGCTGGTGATAAAGTCCCATCTTTTTTCCAAAACATTCCTGGATGAGATGGTGGATAAACAGCTCTATATAATTTCTCTTCTTCAGTAAATGTATCATCCATAAAACTCTCTTACCACCTTATCTATCTCCTCGACATTAGCTTGAATTTTTTTTAATTCTTCTTCACCAGTTTGTTTCACCCAAAAGACTTCTGCTGACTTGTCTTCTTTAATTTCGATTTCTAAATGTGTACCATCTTCTTTATCATACTCAAGTTGTATTGTTTCACATGCTGTGGGAAAAATTTCTGGATGAATTTCTAATGAAATAATTAATTTTTTTGCTTCTGAAATTAGTTGATTTGAAAATGCTTTTGCACCATTTCCATTCCAATTATCTTGAAAAGAAGCAATTTCCTCTAATTTTTTTAAATTATACATTTTTCCTTCCTCGATACAATTAGTTCTACTTTTCAGAACTAATTTTGTCATCATTCTAATCTATTTAATCAACATTTTACAATGAGTTTGCTTATGAAAATGAGAGTTAAACTTTATATCATCTATAATATATACTCTACTTTGTGTATGTAAGTCTTTATATTCAGGAACAATATACTGATTTAAAATATCACTTTTTTTAGTAAAAGCTTAATACACCTGTTCTCCGCTTACGCCAAGCTAAAAAGAAATATTCTCAATACAGAATATAACAAACTCCAATTCATTAAAATTTTTTAATACCTTCATTTGACAGCATGTGTTTATCCTCCGAAATAGACTTCAATACTCAATTCCGACCTAGCTTACATAGCTAACTTTTTAATCCTTGATTATCTTTATATACTATTCACGTTATATGAAAATGTTTCAAGATATTCTCTTAAGATATAGTCTCTACGCTCACTTAAATTAACTATTATTTTTATATATCCAAACTTCCATAAAGCTCCAATGAGCCTTTTTTTCTATATTGTCTAAATAATGTTCTTTGATAAGTTCTAAAAGTTAGTTGCTCACTAGCTTTAAAATGGTCGTTTTCCCAATAAAAGAATTGATTTAAGTCATCCGAAGTCATAAATTCAAATAATAATTTCTTCATACGGCCAGCACAATTTTTTAAATCCCTACCTTTTTTTAATTTATTAATTTCATCTCTAATTTTTGCCTTCAAACTTTGACTTAAATCCGGGCAATTATTAAAAATAATAATATACCAAAACTCTTTATGCAGAAGTATTTCTTGATTACCAATTTGATTTATTTTTGTCTCTATAATATTTTCTATCATCTGTAGTATTTCTTTATTATATGATTCTAAATATTTACTATATATTAAATAATTTGCCCATAAAATAGGATTATCATCGTTCATTAATTTAGGTGTAATTTTTTCCTCTGTACTTCGTGTTAAAGATATCCTAAACTCTTTAAAAAAGATAAACCAGTTACATAAATCATTTAAATTTCCTTTTTCAAAAATAAATGAATATCTATGCATAAGTTTTTTTAATCTTTGTTTGTTGTCTTCTCTAAACTTAACTTCATCGTCCATGTATACAATCATTGATATAACTTTTTGTGTATGTTCAAAACAAGGACAATATGAATATATATATAGAACAAAATCTAACAAGGCAAATGCTCTGATTGTTTTATTATCTTCAAATATTTGGAATCCATCTTTTTTTCTACTAATTTTATTCAATATCGTGCTCAATAGATATGATACTACATGGCGCTGATCATCTGGATAAGCTTTAATAATTGAAATAAACTCGCTTTTAAATCTGTCTATTGAAAGATATCCTTTCTTCAATAGAGCAAGAGTATTATTACCTTTTATATCACTTATTTTATTAAATAATCCCGCTATTTTATCCGATAACATTCTTGTTCTTATTAACCAGTCACTAAGCATAACCGGTGTTTCACTTCTACTAATTTTGAGTTCGTTTAAATGCAATAGATACACTTGTGCCTGTTCTTCAATCGTATTTATTATCGTATCAATCGTTGTTGGATTATTAGCGAATATGAACATGTCATCGACATATCTAAAAACCCTATAATCTTTATCACTATAAATATTCTTGCATTCTAGATGTCTTTTCACAGCAACATCTATATGCTGTAATAATATTTCTGCAATCATTCTAGAAAACTCTGGACCTATAATTACTCCATTTGAAGAACGTCCGTTAATATTTTGTAGAACCCTATCAATAACTATATATAAATTAGAATTCTTTGCTTGTTTTGAATCGATTGTGTCTTTTTCTATAATCCATTTATACGTATGTGTATAAATACTATTAAAACACGACTTATAATCTATTTTTGCAAAATATCTATACTTTAAATTACATTGTTGCCATAAACGTGAACTGGTAAATGAAGCTATAGAGCTATATTTATATATTTTGAAATAAGCTCCTGTTTGTTGTAATATTGCCCTATCCATTCCTTTAGTAACTTTTTCAAAATATTCAGATATCCCTTTACTTTTTCTCTTATAAAACAAATCATTATTTTTTCTGTGATATCTTAATGAAAAACACGAATTATCCTCTAGAACATCAAGAATCTCCTTTTGGTAACATTCTACAAAAAGATATATGTTTAAAGCTGCAATTGGTTGAACTAAATTTAATTCTCGAGAGGAATTAACACCTTTTAAAATATTATACTTTAAAGGTATAGAAGCCCAGTCTCCGTCCGAACGACTATCAAATAACAAGTCTTGATTTGAAGCTTTTTCACTTTTTAAACATTTTATAATTTCATTAACTTCCTTTCTTTCTGAAAGTAAATAATTATAAAATTTCTCATAAGAGAACAGTTCTGAAACTTCTACTGGCATAATGTCTGTTAATAGATAATCCATTTTATTGCGTTCTATATTCATTTTCTTACTATTCATTGTTTTTTTCTCCGGATTAGTTATACTAATTATGTAGTTGTGTTTTACAACTCAGTAGCTATACTTTAGCTACACACATCAGCGACATAGTAATTGCTTTTATTAGTAAGGACTATGTTAAAAAAGCCTTACGCATTTTCAAGGCTGGAAAAGGATTCGGTTCACCGAACCTTTTTTATTTAATGTCCCACCTTTACCTTGATTAAATATTCTCGAACCAAATCTTCATATGACTTATTGTTAGTGTCAATCTCGACTTGTATACACATTTTTTTTAGCGTATTAAAATCAATTCCTATTTTTTCAACAAATAATAGTGTCTTGTTATTTTTCAAATTATTATATAAACTATAAATTGATTCATCTCTCAATTCGTTTTGGCATCTGATAAAATATGGAGGGTTAATACCATTATTACTAAAAGATCTAATGATAGAATTTTTTAAAAAATCTTCTGTTTCTCCAGTTAAATTATCCGTCCTATCTCTTAATTCACAGTAATTTGAAATGAATCCTTTACTCTTCCAAATAACGCTTTTATAATGGTTAACCATATATACAGTACGGTGTGAAAAGGCTTTGATTTGATGCCTTAATAATTCTTCACTTATTGATTTTTCAACATATGCTTTGACTATGGAATTGATTCTTTTGTTATATTTTTTATCTTATCCGTTGTTATACCATATTTTATTTTCAATTTACCATCACTAGAATTACCACTTAAAGATTTATAGAATACAAATTCATATCCTAAGAAATTAAACTTTTTCTCATTAGTATCAAGGTCTCTTCTCGCAATATAGTTAAGTTTTTTCTCATTTAACTTAGTTCTACATTGCTTAATCGACAAGAATTGAGAACTATAAAATATTTCCTTTATTACCTCATTTATTATTTCTTTACACTCTTCTTCTTCGATAAAGCGATTAAAAATTATTAGTCCATCATCAATATATCTCTTGTAAAATATGACTCCTTTATCCGCAAGTTTAATCCACAATCTATTGTCAAATTCTTTAGCAATAATCTCACAAATAATATTAGATGTATTTAAACCAGCATAAGCATATTTAATTTTAGATACAAACTCAATCAGTAATTCTAAGAATTCCCTATCTTCTATTTTATCTTCTATATATTTTTTCAAAACAAACTGACTTGAAATAGAATTAAAAAAATCTAAAAAATCAAATTTAAAGATCACAAAATCATTCATATTTTTTAAAGAACTGACTATGTCAAAAGTACTCCGCATAAAAGCATTTCTATTAGGATATTTAATATGAAATGTTCTATCTAGTTCTCTTTTTAAAAATATACATAGAATCTCTTCAGTAGTAAACCTTTCAAACATTTTTATCCGACGTTTTTTTGTACCTTGTTTTATACTAAAAGATTTTAGTTTACGGAAATTATAAGTTTTATTTTTATATGAATCAATTATTTCATTAATTAGTCTTTCTAAAAACTCTTTTGATTTTCTATCATGCTTGGGCAGTCTCGTATTTTGATATTCTACAATTCTTCTAATTTCTTGATTTATATTCATTTCAATCTCCTATGTATGAAAAAAAATAATTGAAAGCGATACTTTCATTCAAAAAATTTTGTATTCTACTCGTTAAAATAGGAATTAATTTTCTCAAACAATGAAATCATCTCATCCTTGTATTCTTTTTTCAAACATCCTCCTTGAGTCATCATACCTTTTTTTTCGGATCTATGAATATCAGGTTTGTCTCTAATATCTGGTGCGGATATAATTTGGCTGCTATACATTGGAAATGATTTATCAAATTTAGATTTTTCTTCTGGTTTATCCCCATCAAAAATAGCTACAACCTTTTGATATCCTAAATCTTTTAAGATATTTGCAATTTTAGTTATGTTAGAGGCGCCTCCTGATCCCCATCCAAAGAAAGTTCCACGTAAAGGGAGTCTAACTGATTCAACAGCTTTGCTATACATTATGACATCTTCTTGTCCTTCTGTAAGAATTATTTTATCTGCTAGAAAAAAGATTTCTTTAGCCTCTGTTCCCAAAGTATGCGGCTGATTTAGATTTCCCAAGAAGCCTTTTAAAATATTTTGAGACTCTTCTGAAAGTGTAAAAACTTCAATATTTCCACTATTATTTTTTACAGTTCTATGCAATACTGCTCCATTTGTAATAGATGCAATATCAATAAAATAGGGAGAATGAGTATTGATTATTATTTGTCTATCTTCTGAATAAAGATTGAATAAATCCATTATTTTTTTCTGATAGGCGGGATGTAATGATAATTCTGGTTCATCAATACAGATAGTACTATTTGGTTCGGAATCATAAAGAGCGTCACAAATAGTAAATACACTCCATATACCATCTCCTAATCCTTCACTACTATGTATACACCCATTAACAGTAAGTTTTAAGTAATATGATCCATTATCATTTTGCTCTATAGTCCAATCAAGATCATATCCCAAAACTCTTTGGAGCAGTTTATCAAAATTTTCTTTATTTCTCTGCATTTTGAATAATCTTGCATTAAACTCATTTATATAAGATGATCTATTATGTGTATTTATTTGCTGATTTCGAATATAGTCATCTCGATCCATATAAAGTTGATTAAATTCATATTCAACGAATCTCCTTGATTGTAGAACAAAAGTTTTTGGTGATTCCCACCAATTATCATTCTGTACTACATTTTTTCTCATGACTGTAGTACTTCCACCATTTTCGATTGTATCAATTGTATAAATTTCATTCATATCTGTTTGTAGTTTCAGATGCACTTTTCCATTCTCACAATTTACATTTCGTTTTCTTTCGGAAAAAGAGGGAGGATTGTCTTTAGGAGAATTAAATGAACGTAAAGCTTCGAAAATCGTCGTCTTTCCAGTATTATTAGAACCTACTAAAATTGTTAATCCACTTCCTTTTATACCATTTGGAATAGCAAAGTTTACTTCACGTTTTTCACCAAAACCTCTAAGTCCATGTATAAATATTTTTTTAATCATTAAAATCAACTCCTCCTTATAATCAAAAGAGGCTAGGATAATATATTAATTCCAACCTCTTTTTTTGATATTTATACTGTCTTAATTCTTTCAATAGCTTTCAATAAACTAGAAGCATACGTAGTAGACGTCGCCCATGTTCCTTGCAACTTTTCCACTGTCGGCGCTTTTCCCCGTAATGAATCACTCCATCTAGGATCTACCTTCTCTTGATTTAAAGGTGCAGTAGAAGCATAACATTTTAAATGTTGAATATGAGCTCTTATACCAATTCTAACGCTTGAAAAAGAATTACCATGTACCCCATTTCCAGTAGCTCCTAATCCCGCGAAATTATACTGATTAGGCAAAACATCTCCACCAAACTTTAAGAAACCTGTTTCCAACATAGATTGGGCAAAAGCAACCTCAGGCTTAACCCCTTCAGCCAGACATTCTTCATAGTATATTTGGCAAAACTCCTCAATAGTTGAAGCTCCCCCTTTTGCCAATACTCCATTATATTTAGAATTGTCACCACTAAATTTATCGTATGATGCAGAGCCTTTATATGTATTATAGTAACGTACTAATTGTGATGCAGTTATATTGGATGCTCCCATAATAGCATATTCATTTGTAGAAGGGTCAAAATTTATAGGCTGAAAAACCCAATTTTGCCTGGCTTTATTTACGCTTTTATTAATAACAACAGGAGTTTGGTTAGCATACACCCCATTATATACATCTAAAACATATTCTATATTTATACCTGATATTATAATTATTCTTCCTTGTTGATCATTAGAAATTATCCATTTTGCAGCATCAGTTTGTTCTGATGTTTGTACAATATTCTGATTATTTAGCAATGCATTATTTTTAATTGAAAGATATTTTCCAGTTTTTCCATTTGTAAAATAAACATACCCCTTTTGATCATGTGAAACTTTCCATACTTGTGATGCTGTATCATTTAGAGTATATAATTGAACATTGGTCAAATCATCATAACTACCACCCTTAATTTCTAGCCCAAAATTTAAATTACCTAAAGGTTTAATAATGTAATAACCATCACTCATTACATCTTTATTGGCCTGGGCTAAACTGTCAGCTGTATTGCCCTGTGTTTTAAACGTATCAAAGGTCCATTTCTGAGCTTCTGTACCATTAGACTCATATACTTGTGCCAATGTTTTATTCGAAGTCTTTCCTCCTGCCAATTCTATGCTATATTCAGGATTTACAGCTGACACTATTTCATAATGATTTCCATTCTTTTTTACAATCCATTTTTGAGCCAATGTCTCATTTGGCGTATATAGTTGTACTTTTACACCATTAGATATATTGCTCGATCCACTCGATAAATCTAGAGCTAGCCCAGACTTCACATTTTTAAATGTCACATATCCCTTGTCATCATGACTAACTTTCCATCCCTGTGAATCCGTTCCATTCGAACTATACAACTGCACTTTGGTACCATTAATCGTACCGCCGCCTGCCGCTTCTAATACACCTTTTGTATTCTTAACTGAACGTATAGTGTATACTCCATCTTTCAATACATCTTTATTGGCCTGGGCTAAACTGTCAGCTGTATTGCCCTGTGTTTTAAACGTATCAAAGGTCCATTTCTGAGCTTCTGTACCATTAGACTCATATACTTGTGCCAATGTTTTATTCGAAGTCTTTCCTCCTGCCAATTCTATGCTATATTCAGGATTTACAGCTGACACTATTTCATAATGATTTCCATTCTTTTTTACAATCCATTTTTGAGCCAATGTCTCATTTGGCGTATATAGTTGTACTTTTACACCATTAGATATATTGCTCGATCCACTCGATAAATCTAGAGCTAGCCCAGACTTCACATTTTTAAATGTCACATATCCCTTGTCATCATGACTAACTTTCCATCCCTGTGAATCCGTTCCATTCGAACTATACAACTGCACTTTGGTACCATTAATCGTACCGCCGCCTGCCGCTTCTAATACACCTTTTGTATTCTTAACTGAACGTATAGTGTATACTCCATCTTTCAATACATCTTTATTTTCTTGTGCAATTTGATCTACTTCTTCTCTACTTATTTTCGATAAACCAAAAGCTTTAGCAATCCCGGTTGCATCCGCAACTCCTAAGTTTTTAAGCTTTGCATCAGAACTCAAAAAGTTATTGAAATCATTCCAGTTATCTGACATTGCATGTTCTACAATAATTCCGGCAACACCCAATTCTTTACTATATCGAATCACACCATAATAGTCACCTACAGAACCATCTGGATAATCATAAGCAGGATCATGAGCCGGTTGTCCTGTATTTGTATCATAAACATATTTAACTTTGATACCTAAATTGTTTAATCCTAAACCAACTAACTCATTCAGTATATTTTGTGCTAAGTTCTTTCCTGTCTCTGAAACAGCAGCATTGTAATTGGCATGCGGATAATAAACTTCTGCACCTGAGATTGAACTCTGTGTTCCCCATCCTGTCGCATTAATATGTATACTAACTAAAGCAGTAGCACCAGCATTTGCTGCAATTTGCGCTCTTTCTTGAAGTCCTACATACACATCACTGGTTCTTGTCATTACCACCTTAACATTTTTATATTGTTCTAATTCCTCTTTTAGATACATAGCTATCTTTAGATTCATGTTTTTTTCTAAAGAGCCATCTACAACTACAGTTCCACTTTCACTTCCACCGTGTCCTGGATCAATACAAATAACAAGTGGATTACTTTCTGAATAAGTAGTAACAGAACGTTTCATACGACTATTAGTTTGTGACGTTTGGACATTATTTTTTAACACCGATTCTACCAAATCTTCTGTATTTGATACATTAGAACCATCTAAAGATACAACAGATGATTCTATTTCTTTTACCATGGATTCATCATTTTCTGTTGATTCTTCCACTTCATTACCATTTGAATCAATTGTATAGCCTTCATTTTCTCCAAATCCATCATATTCTTGATTCACACCAAAACGAACATCCATTTCTAAATCTGAAAAATCAATCGTATATTCCTGAGAATCAATATAATAACTAAATCCTATTACTTTATAAGTACCTGCATCCGATTCTGCAAACTCTTTTTCAAAGACATAAAGCTCTCCTGATTGCTTTGTACTTTGTAACTCTACTAAATTTCCATTATCTTTTTGATATTTCAGTACAATTTTAGAAATATTTTCCGTTCCATTACCAAAAGATAATACAAACTCTTGGCTTAGCAGTGATAAGGAAGTAATTTAAACATGACTGTTAGCTGACGGATTC
>CABVDD010000025.1 GCA_902497095.1 uncultured Faecalicoccus sp. | reverse complement strand
GAAAAGGTCAATGTCAGCCATGAACTGGGCAGTTATCAAAGAAGGATGATCAATCAAGGTATTCATGAAGGCAGTATCCAAACTGAACAAAGAATAATAAAGACTTTGTCACAAACAATGTCAGTTGAGGAAATCACAAAAGCAGTTCAAAAACCCGTTAATACTATTAAAAATATTCTTTCATCTAAATGATGATACCAAAAAAGCAGGATTGAGATGTGTGTTGATCAGTCCTGCTTTATTAAGTTTTTTGGCATCAAATCAACTATGTAATGCTTGTTTTGCCAATGAATGATAATGTTGAGCCTGTTCTAAATTTTGAAGATTTTCATATTGTTGAGCAATTAATGTGTAAATAGATGCTTTTTTTTCATCTTTGCATTGTAAAGCTTGTTTTTTTAAGGGTTCTATATAATTCGCTTTATGATCGAGAAATATATCATAAATCATTTTGGCTTCTTCGTACATTGCGCTTTTAGAATCCATTTTTTCTAAAGTTAATAAACATCCTTTTTTATTTTTTTGCTCTAAATAATAATTAAAAGCAATATGAATAATTTCAGTAAATCGCTTTTGGTTTAAAGGCATTTGTAAAAGTATATCCAATTGTTGTTGAATGCCTTTCTTATTTTGTTCAAGTCTATATCGGTTTAGTAATGTATATTCTCTAGTATATTTATCAATAAGCAATCGACTAAGTGAAGTGTTTAATAACTGATCCATGTGTATAAAATCTTTTTTCTTTAAATAAGTAAAAAGTTTTGTCTTTTGTCGATAAGACATAAAAATAAACAATAAGACAAAAAGAAATAAAAGACATCCTATAATAAAGTAAGTCATATCGATTCTCCTGATTAAAACGCATCTTTTAAAGATGAACTTAAATGTTTTATAAAGTTTTCAAAGCTAGGATCTTTCAAAATATTATCTAAAGTTTCATCATTTCGAATCAAATTTGATAGATAATGCCATATTTGAAAAGCTTTGGGATTATTTTTCTCCACGGAAACCAACATTACAAGTTGTACCATATGATTACTATCCCATCGTATTGGCTTTTCTAATAAAACAACAGATACAAATGTGTCTTTCGATAATGGTGTCAAAGGGTGAGGAACTGCAATGTGATTCCCGAAATAAGTTGGTGTAATTTCTTCACGATCTTCTATTGTTTGAAGAAAGTTTTTTGGAAGCTCATGTGTTTTAGAAGCATTTTCACATAGAGTCTTTAAAACTTGGGCTTTTGTCTCTAATGCACCATAGAAAAAACATTGTTTATCAAATTTATCTAAAACGCTCTTTATGCTTGTGTATCCGTTAATAGCTAGATTAATTCTATCGAAATCTTTTTCATCTGGGAAAATATTTATTTTAGTGATTCCGCCTTTGTATTTTTCTAAATCATCATCTGTTGAAAAAATCGCATCATAATCCTCGGTGTTCCACTGTTCATTATCAGAATCTATAAAAGTTACTTCTGAAATTTGATTTGGAAACCAACTCAAAATACGATGACGTAAGAGTACTGTTTCTGATTTTCTTAGAGAAGTAAGTATAAGAATGCGCTTATTAAAATTTGCCAAATTTAATTTTTCTAAACCATAGTTAAAGTACAGAGCAAGAAAACTGATTTCATCTTGCGAAACATCTAAATCGAAATGTTTAGATAAAAGTAATGAAAAGTAAATTGCTATGTCATAAGCTAATGGAAAAGTCTGACGAATCTCAGGTGCCATTTCATTTTCTAATTGAGTTCTGGAGCGAATTCTATAAAACATAGGAATTAAATGCAAGGCCAAATATAATTTCATCGTTTCATCAGTCTCGTAGTTTACACTGAATTTTTGGTTGATCAATAAGAAAGCTTCATTGATAAATTCATTGATATCTGATTGAAGTTCATTATCTTGCCAATATTGTCCTTTTCCTAAAATGGTCTGTGTTAAAAGAGTCGTTTCATTTTGAAAGGATTGTACATTAATATTATAAATTGGTAAAAAATGATTCAAAATGTTTTCACTTATCTTGTATTCTATATGATCTTTTATACCAGAATCATCTTGCATTTCTACAATATTGCCATGCTTAACACGGTGAACGGCTAATGCAACATGAGTAGTTATGTTTTGTAAAGATTGTTCATTGATCTGATATTTAAATTTTATGAAGGAATCCGCTACGATATTGTAGATACGTCCTAAATTTTCTGATACGGCATAGGGACTTAAATTGTCATAAATCATATCATTTTGAATCATACATAAACGTTTATCAATTTCGCAACCTTCAATTTTATAACCATAATTAGTTTTATAGACTAAAGAAAGTTTATATTTTTTCAGTTTTTCCTTAACGGCATTAATACTTTTATAGAGTGTTGATTCACTAATATAGAGCTTTTCAAAAAGTGTGTATTTAGAAACATAACCTGTGGAATTTAATAAAAGTTGAATAAGTGTTAAAGTACGATCACCTTGTTGTTTCTTTATAGCTTCATCCATTTGTTTCTTGGAGGACTGAATAATCTGATGAACCATTTCTTTATTTTCAATGACAACTCTTGTTCCTTTAGAAGGGAGAGTTTCGATATGAAAAGTATTTTGTTTATTACTAAACTGTTTAATGGCTTTTATATCTGTCTTAATAGTACGAACGCTGATGTTAAACAATGCAGCTAATTCTTTTGAAGAATAGAATTCTCCTTCGTGATCTAATAAATGTTCAAGAATAGAATATTGTCTTTTTGTCATCAATATAGTCATCCCCCTTTCTTTTTTTAGTATATATGAACTCAGTTTTCTTTTTTCATAATTCATTTGCACCATTCTTGGTGCAAATGAATACAACATTTTCTGTTAAACAATTGCACCGAATATGGTGCAATTTGGTACAAAAAACTTGTTACAGGATTGCACCAATCACGGTGCAATTATTCAAAAAAAAGTATATTTTCTCGATGCTATACTGAGGATGAAATTCAAAGCGCTATGAATCAATCGAAAGGAGAATTCAGATGGAAGAACAACTTTCTATTTATATCTTCAATCATGGTCGATTTGGTGAAGAACTCATTAAGAGTGCTGAATTGATTACGGGAAAAATTGATAATATTCAAGCTTTTTCTTTATTGCCAGGCATGTCGATTGAAGATTTTTACGAAACAGTAAAAGAACCTGTACAAAAAAAGGAAGGGAAAAAACTAATCCTTTGTGATTTATTTGGTGGTACACCATGTAACGTAGCAATGATGATTTCTTTGCAGCATAAGATTGATATTGTCTGCGGAGTTAATTTGCCTATGTTGATTGATGTCGTGTTATCAAGAGGATCGGGAAAATCATTGGATGAGATAGTAAAGAGTGCATTAGAAACTGGACAAAAATCGGTTAGCACTCCTGAAAAAATACAGAAAGGGTGAGAGTATGGCAGGTATTAAATTGGCACGCGTAGATTTTAGGTTGATGCATGGACAAGTTGTAACAACCTGGATCCAGCAAGTATCCGCAAATGCAATATTGATTATCGATGATAAATTAGCATCGGACAAATTCTTAGCACAGGTCTTTTTGATGGCAGCGCCTCCAGGTATAAAAATTGCAATCAAATCAATCAAAAAAGCAGTCGCTGGTGTAGAAAAAGGTGCTTACAACAACTTAGATCTTCTAGTTTTGTTTAAGTCTGTAGAAAACGCAAAGAAAGCTATTGATGAAGGTTTTCCGGTAGAAAGTCTTCAAATTGGCGGATTAGGAAGTGGAACGGACAAAGTGATGATTTCTAATGAAATTTCATTAAGCCAGAAAGAGGCAGATATGTTGGAAGAGTTAAATAATAAAGGAATAAAAGTTACTCTACAAGTAACACCGAAAGATCCGCTCATTACTTTAGAAGAAGCGTTAAAAGAAGTCAGAAAATAAACAGGAGGAGAGAACATGAGTTTTGGATTAGCTTTAACGTTTGGAATCTTATATTGGTTCGCAACAAATAAACTTTGGTATGGTTGGCTTCATTTAACAAGACAACCATTGGTATTAGCTGTTCCTATTGGGTTGATTATGGGAAACTTGGAAGATGCGATGAAAATTGCTGCTTCTTTGCAGTTGATTTATCTGGGGGCAATTGCACCAGGCGGTACGTTGCCTTCTGATGAAGCTTTAGCTTCTTGTATTGCGATTCCATTGGCATTAGCTGCTGGATTAGAACCAGAAGTTGCAACTACATTGGCTGTTCCAGTAGGACTATTAGGTGTATTGATTGATAACATCAAACGTACTTATCATTCTTACTTTGTACATAGAGCTGATTTAGCAGCAGCTAAAGGTGATATAAAAGGCATGGGACGTAATGAATTTTGGTATCCTCTATGGTGCTCATTACCTTTAAGAATTATCCCTACAACTTTAGCATTAATGTTTGGAACAGAAGCTGTTGCTGCTTTCTTGGAAGCTATTCCAGCATGGGCAACAAATGGCTTAACTGTTGCAGGTGGTTTATTACCAGCTCTTGGATTTGCGGTAACAATCATGGTTATTGGTAAGAAAGAGTTGATTCCTTATTTTATTCTAGGATTTGCAGTGTATGCATTCTCCGGTATCAATACAATCGGTTTAGCTGTAATTGGTATTTGTATCGCGTTCCTTCAGTCTCATTTTGCACCTAGAGTACAAGAAGGAGCAATGGCTGCTTCCGTAGAAGATGATGAAGGCGAAGAGGGGGATTTCTAATATGAGTCATAATACATTAACAAAGAAAGACGTCGTTCGTGGTTGGGCTAAGTATTATACTTGTGCAGAAGTTAGTTCTGGTTTTGAACGATTGACAGCTCCGGCATTCTCTTTTGGAATGAATGATATTCTAAAAAAATTATATGGAGATGATCATGATGAATATATTAAAGCATTAAATCGTCATTTGATGTTCTATAACTCTGAAGCTACTTGGGGATCTTTGATTTTTGGTATTACTTGCGCCTTGGAAGAAGAAAGATCCACAATGCTTCATGAAGGTGCTCCGGCTGAAGAATTGGAAGCCTCTTCAGAAATGATTTCCAATTTAAAAGTTGGTTTAATGGGACCTTTGGCTGGTATTGGAGATACAGTTAATCATGGTATGCTTCGTCCATTATTGTTATCGATGTTTATTCCAGTTGCATCTGCTGGTTCATGGATTGCTGGTGTTGGGCCATTAGTGATTTGGACTGTCGCAATTTCAATTTTTGCTTATATCTTGGTTACAAGAGGATACATACAAGGACAAAAATCAGTTGTTTCTATCTTAAAATCAGGAAAGTTGAATCAATATATTCAGATGGCCAGCGTTTTAGGTTTATTTATGATGGGTGTACTTTCTAGTACTTATGTTAAACTTTCTACTGCTATTTCTTGGACAAATGCTGTAGGTGAGGAACAAACATTGCAATCTGTTTTGGATGGAATCTTCCCGAATGTATTGCCATTATTGGTTGTATTTGGTGTGTATTTCTATATTAAGAAAGCTGGACCAAAATATGTACGTATTTTGATTTCGATTCTTGTAATTTCTGTTGTATTGTCATTCTTCGGAATTGTTTAGGAGGTAGTATTATGGATAATGAAAAATGGATCAGCTTAGATGGTAAAGTTGCGATTGTAACAGGTGGTGCCATGGGTATTGGTGAAGCAATCGTCAAAGATTTAAAAGCTTGCGGTGCTAAAGTAGCAATCTTTGATATGGCAGAACCAAAAGAAGAAGCATTAGATGAAAATACAATTTTTGTTAAACTGGATATTCGTGATAAAGATGCGGTAGAACAAGCAGTAAAACAAGTAGTAGATACATTTGGTACAGTGGATGCTTTAGTAAATAATGCAGGGGTTACACGTCCTAGAATCTTGGTAGATTATTATGGAGAACAACCACAATATGAATTAAATGAAAAAGATTTTGACTTCATGGTCAGTATCAATGAAAAGGGTACATTTATTGTATCGCAAGCAGTAACTCGAATCTTCTTTGAAAAGAAATCAGGCGTAATTATCAATATGTCATCTTGTGCTGGATTAATGGGATCAAGAGGACATAGTTGTTATTCGGCAACAAAGGCAGCTATTCATGCATTTACGATTTCTTGGGCTAAAGAATTAGGACCTTATAATATTCGAGTAGTGGGTGTGGCACCAGATATCTTGGATAGAACACCAGCTAATAACGATGAAAAATATAGAGCACAAGCTTATGGACGTGGATGGAGCGTAGATACAAAACCAGAAGAATTTTTCAAAAATTATAAGAAATCAATTCCACTAGGAAGACCAGGACACTTATCCGAAGTAGCAGATGTTATTTGTTATTTGATTTCGGATCATGCTAGTTATATTACGGGTATTACTATTCCAGTTTCTGGAGGAAAAAGTAAAGGATAAAAAAAAAGAGCCTGCAGCTGCAGGCTTATTTTAAAGGAGATGTGTTTATGAAAAATGCAGTTATTATTGGTGCTGGACAAACAGGTAGAGGATTTATTGCTCCAATTCTTCAAGAAAATGATTATGCAATTACTTTTATTGATAAAGATGAAGAGTTAATCGCATTACTACAACAAAAACAACAATATAAAATTGATTACTTTGGAAATATAGCACCTAGTAAAGAAATACATTCATTTAAATCTTTTGTTTCTTCATCTGATGATGCGATAAAAGCACTTCAAGATGCAGATGTGATATGTACGAGTGTTTTTTCGAGTCATTTGGTAGAATTAATTCCTTTATTTAAGGAAGTGGAAACAAGACGTACGACACCAATGCAGATCATTTGTTGTGAAAATGGTGTGAATGTAAAAAAAGATCTTGTTGCGGCAAATTTAAATGCATGTATTACAGAAGGCATTATCTTTTGTACTACACTTCGCCCAAACAAAGATTCTTTAGATCTTTTATGTGAAGATATACAAGACTTGCCTATTGATGGATCTGTAAATGGTTTACAGATTCATATAAAACGAATGCCTTTAGAAACTAAATTTTCAGATTTGATTCAAAGAAAAATTTATACATATAATTTTATGAGTGCCATTGTTTCTTATTTAGGGTGGTACAAAGATTATGAAGTGTATGGAAAAGCCGCTAATGATCCAGATGTTGCGTATGTGATTGAAAAAATAAAGCCGGTTGTGAGTAAAGTAATTGCTCATGTTTATAATGTTTCTGAAGAAGAACAGCTGGCGTTTACTCAACGTGCGATTTGTAAATTTCAAAACGAAGAAATTATTGATACAATTTATCGAAATGCTAGACAAGCAAAGAGAAAACTAGGCGCAAATGAAAGAATTTTATCACCTATGCGAATGGCAACTCAACAACACGAAGATATTACGTGGATGAAACTCATTGCAGCTGCTGCTATGGATTATGCCATCTGTAAAGAACAGGAGAATATAGATTCTGTATACCAAGATCTACAAGAATTTCTTACAGATAAAGATATACAAGACATACGCAATTTATTAGAAAGACTTCAGTCTAAAGAATCACTATCTCAGATTATACAAAGCCTATGATTCGCATTGCGTTTTTTGATATTGATGGTACTTTATATGAAATGGGACATCCTTACATGTCTCAAAGCACTTTATACGCTTTGACACAATTAAAGAAAAAAGGAATTAAAATCATCATCGCAACTGGAAGATCTCCATTAAGGATGCCTCATCTTCCTATAAAATTTGATGGCTATATTCACTTTAACGGACAGTTCTGTTTAATAGATAATAAAATTATTTATGAATGTTGTCTTCAAAAGAATGAAGTGAAAACAATTATTGAAAATGCCAGTAATATGGATAAAGCTGTAGGACTTGCGGGATTACAATTTTTTGGTTGTAATTTTTATGATGAAAGATTGGCTGGATATTTAAAAAATACCAGGCCTGATTACCCGTTATTGGAAGATTTTAAAGACTATGCCGCAAAAGAAATATTTCAAATGGTGATTCCTATATCTAAAGAAGAGGAGAAGACTTTATTTAAAGGAACACAAAATTGTAAGGCAGTACGTTGGAGTTCAATGGCGGCCGATATCATTCCAAAACAAGGTGGAAAACATATTGGCATTCAGAAGGTATTAGATTACTATCACATTTCTGATGAGGAAGCTATTGCCTTTGGTGATGGGGAAAATGATATACCTATGTTGAAAATGGTTGGCTGTGGTGTTGCAATGGGAAATGCATCATCACTTGTTAAAGAAGCAGCAGATTATTGTACCGATAAAGTACAAGAAGATGGAATTTTAAAGGCATTACAACATTTAAAAATCATAGAATAAGTTAAAAATACGGAGGTTTAAAGGATCTTCGTATTTATTTTTTGCATAAAAAATAATAATTTTGAATATCAAACTATTTACTTTGAAAGTCAAAATAACTATAATACCTTCGTTAGATGTTTTGAATATCAAAACAATAGGAGGAAAAAGTTATGTTTGAAGAAATTAAAAAAGTATTGGTAGATGCTATCAACGTAGATGAAGATGAAATTAAACCAGAAGCTAAATTAAACGATGATTTAGGAATCGATTCTTTGGCAGCTGTAGAGTTAGCTTTGGAATTAGAAAATGAATTTGATATTCGTATTGAAGATGAAGAACTTGCGAAATTAGAAACAGTTCAAGATGTTATGGACATCATTGAAGCAAAAAAGAACTAATTGAATAAACAATCAATGAGCTAAGCCAACTTGGCTCATTTTCAGTAAGGAGCGATGGATATGGAAACAAAACAGATCAGAGAAATCATTGAGATTTTTGAAGCCAGTGGACTTTCACATATGGAACTGGAAGAAGGCAATTTAAAAATTCGTTTAGAAAAGCCTGCGACTCCTTCCATGAATGCACCGGTGGCACAGATCGTGCATACGCCAATGCCAAAAGAGCCTGAACCAGAGGTCGAAGAAGAAAAGATCACAATCAACTCTCCATTAGTGGGTACTTTCTATCGAGCTAAATCGCCAAAAGATCAACCATATGTGCAAGTGGGCGATCGAGTACATGTTGGAGATGTGATTTGCATGGTAGAAGCAATGAAAACCATGAATGAGATTCAATCGGATAAAGAGGGAATCGTAAAAGAAATTTTGGTGGAGAATGGCGCAATGGTGGAATATGATCAGGCCTTGATCGTTTTAGGAGAGACGGAATGATTCGCCGATTATTGATTGCCAATCGTGGAGAAATTGCGGTTCGTATCCTTCGTGCCTGTAAGGAAATGGGGATTGAAACGGTCGTAGTTTATTCTATTGCCGATAAGGAATCATTAGCGGTCCAATTAGCGGATCAGGCCGTTTGTATTGGCCCGGCTATGGCAAAAGACAGCTATTTAAATATGCATATGATCTTACAGGCCGCTTGTTCAACAGGTTGTGATGCGATTCATCCAGGATATGGCTTTTTAAGTGAAAATGCCAAGTTTGCTCGTTTGGTACAAGAATGCGACATGATTTTTGTGGGTCCAAGCCCTCGTTTGATTGATTTGATGGGCGATAAAACACAGGCTAGAAAATTAATGAAAGAAGCCGGTGTTCCGGTAGTCGAAGGCTGTGAAGATTCTTTGGTCAGCTTAGAACAAGCTAAAACAATGGCGGATTCGATTGGCTATCCTGTCATCATTAAGGCAAGACATGGCGGGGGCGGACGTGGTATGCGTATCGTTTATCAGGAAAGTGAATTAGAAAATGCCTTTATCGAAGCAAAACAGGAGGCAAAAGCTTGTTTTGAAAATGATGAAGTATATATGGAGCGATATGTCCAAAATCCAAAGCATATTGAAGTGCAGTTATTAGGAGATCATTATGGTCATGTCATTCATCTTTATGAACGAGATTGTTCCTTTCAAAGAAAAAATCAAAAGATGATAGAAGAAGCTCCATGTTCGATCTTAAAAGAAGAAGCCCGTCAGGCTTTGTTGAAAAGTGCAGTCAAAGCCGCTGAAGCAATCGGTTATGATTCAGTGGGCACGATGGAGTTTTTAATGGATGATAAATCATCTTTCTATTTCATGGAAATGAATACACGTATTCAGGTAGAACATCCAGTGACAGAAGCCATTACAGGTGTGGATCTTATCAAATGGCAAATTCGTGTTGCGGCAGGACAAAAACTGACTTTACAACAACAGGATATCACATGTCATGGTTATGCGATGGAATGTCGAATCAATGCGGAAGATGTAGCTCATGATTTTGCTCCCAATCCAGGGCCTATTCAGTTTATTCATACACCTGGAGGCAATGGCGTTCGTATTGATACGGCAGTCTATAATGGTTGTACGATTTCTCCGTATTACGATTCGATGATTTTAAAGCTGATCGTATTTGCACCAACTCGTTTGGAATGTATCAAAAAAATGCGGGCAGCTTTGGAAGAGACGATCATCGATGGAGTAAAAACGAACATCGAGTTTAACTATCTGGCTTTATATCAGAAAGAATTTATCGAAGGCAGTCATAATATTGGCTATGCTCCGATTTTATTAGAAAGGTTGAAAGAAAATGGACAGTTTATTTAAAGAACGGAAAAAAAGACTGGATATCTTTCATCAGTGGCGTAAAAAGCCGGAACCTAAGGCTAAAGAGATGCCAGATCATGTCTTTATGACTTGTCTACATTGTCATGCATCTATTGCCACTATGGATTTGATCCAGGATAAGTATGTATGTCCTGTTTGTCATCATCCTTTTAAGATATCGGCGCGTGAAAGAATTCGCCAGGTTACAGATGATCGTACTTTTAAAGAGATAGATGCCAAGATGATTAGTATCGATCCCGATCATTTTCCAGGATATCAGGAAAAATTAGATCGCATGCAGAAAAAAACCGGTATGAAAGAAGCTGTGATTACCGGCTTGGCAAAGATTGAAGGTTCTCCTTGTGTTCTGGCAGTTATGGATTCTAATTTCTTTATGGGAAGTATGTCGGCTGCCGTGGGTGAAAAAATTACACGTGCGATCGAACTGGCTACAAAAAAGAAGCTTCCGGTAATTATTTTCTGTACCAGCGGAGGAGCCAGAATGCAGGAAGGAATCCTTTCTTTGGTGCAGATGGCTAAAACTTCAGCGGCTTTAAAGAAACATAGCGATGCCGGTTTATTATCCATTACTGTTTTAACACATCCAACAACAGGTGGCGTCAGTGCCAGCTTTGCGATGCTTGGAGATATTATTTTAAGTGAACCTTATGCGTTAGTAGGTTTTGCGGGTAAACGTGTGATCGAAGATACGATTCATGAAAAACTTCCGGAAAACTTTCAGACAGCTGAGTTTGTTTTAGAGAAGGGATTTATAGATCGCATCGTACCACGTGAAAAAATGAGACAGGAATTAGGAATGTTATTGGCATTTCATTCTGGAAGGAGTGCATCATGAATTTAAAGGAAGCACAAAAACAAATCAGCGAGATCAAAGCACGTCAGATGGCACTCGATGAAAAAGATATCGATACTTGGCATCAGTACCAGAAACAGATTCGAAAACTGGAACAAGAAACGATTTTAACGCCTTGGGATCATGTGGAATTGGCACGTCGCCCGGATCGTCCTAAAGCACAGGATTATATAGAATTATTGTTTGATGATTTTATGGAACTGCATGGGGATCGAAGAAGTTTGGATGATCCTGCCATGTTGGCTGGTCTTGCCCGCTTTCATGGGATCCCTGTTACGATACTAGCCCAATCAAAAGGCAAGACAGTTGAAGAAAATCTTCGTCAGCATTTTGGAATGCCTCAGCCAGAAGGATATCGTAAAGCTCTTCGTCTTGCGAAACAGGCAGAAAAATTTCATCGACCTATCATTACCTTTGTAGATACACCGGGAGCTTATCCTGGTAAAGAAGCAGAAGAAAAAGGACAGGCACAAGCCATTGCAGAATGTTTATATACTTTTTCCTCAATACAAACACCTGTGATTTGTTTTGTTCTTTCTGAAGGAGGCAGCGGCGGTGCTCTTGCCTTAAGTGTAGCAGATAAGATCTTTATGTTGGAGTATGCAGTATATTCCATTCTTTCACCGGAAGGCTTCGCATCGATTTTATGGAAAGATGGAACCAAAGTTAAAGAAGCTTGTGATGTCATGAAAATGACCAGTCAGGATCTTTTGGAAAGAAAGGTCATCGATGCCATTGTTCCAGAACCATTTGGCGGGGCTGCCACAAATATTGATGGTGTGGTTGAAAAAATGGATCAGATGCTTCGACAAGCTTTGGAAGAAACATTACATAAGAAAATACATGCTTTAGTGGATGCACGTTATGAAAAATTCAGACATTTAGGAGATGGCTCATGGAAAATGTCAAAATAATAGGATGTGGCTATGCCATAGCCTCTCAAAAAATAGAAAATGATACTTTAAAAAAAGCGGTGGATACTAGCGATGAATGGATCAAAAGTCGTACAGGTATCGCTTCCCGCTATATTTCAGAAAAGGAAAATACAAGTGCCTTGGCCTTGAAAGCTGCGCAAAAGGCTATTGATCATGCCGGTATCGATGTACATCAAATATCTATGATCGTGGTGGCAACTTGCACACCGGATAATGTTACACCATCGGTAGCTTGTATGGTACAAGAAGCTTTAGGGTTGAATGAAGATGCCGTAATGGCCTTTGACATCAACGCTGCATGCAGTGGTTTTCTATTTGGCCTGCAATGTGCTTCTTCTATGCTGCAAAAGGGCTATGCTTTAGTGATTGGTGCAGAAACATTATCAAAAATTTTAGATTGGACCGATCGAAATACATGCGTACTCTTTGGTGATGGAGCTGGCGCGGTATTGATTTCAAGAACACAAGATGGATCTTTTATGAACTTCTATAGTCGCTCTAAAGGTGATAAAGAACATGCTTTATATTGTGCGGGTCGCTCATTGCAGCCGGGGCTAGAAAATGTAAAACAGGATAAGCCGTATTTATCCATGAATGGACGTGAAGTTTTCCGCTTTGCGATTCAAGCTATGCCGGATGCGATCTATGGCGTATTGCAAGGAGAGCCAATTGAAGAAATTGATTTAGTGATTCCACATCAAGCCAATATACGCATTTTAGAGTATGTCAGTAAAAAAATGAAATTGCCGATGGAAAAAATGTTTGTCAATCTAGATTGTTTTGGCAATACATCGGCTGCCAGTGTGCCTATCGCATTGGCACAGGCATGGGAAGATAAAAAAATTAAAGAAAACATGGATCTGGTACTGGTCGGATTTGGAGCTGGATTTACCTGGGCCGCCTGTAAGATCCATATCGAAGGAGGAAATAACCAATGATGATCAACCAGATGTTACAAATAAAATATCCTATTTTCCAAGGCGCTATGGCTAATATCGCAACTGCGCAATTTGCCGCAGATGTATCTAACAGCGGTGCCCTTGGTATCTTGGGAACAGGAGCTATGAATGCCAAACAAGTTTCGCAAAGCATTGATGAAATTCGTACTTTAACGGATAAGCCTTTTGGAGTCAATGTGATGCTTATGAATCCAGATACCGATGCGATCATGGAAGTGATTGCCCAAAAAAAGGTACCGGTTGTAACAACTGGAGCTGGAAATCCAGGAAAATATATGGAAATGTTAAAAGCCAGTGGTACTAAAGTATTTCCTGTTGTCGCAAGTGTTGCACTAGCTATTCGTATGGAAAGAGCTGGAGCTGATGGTATTATTGCCGAAGGAACTGAAGCTGGTGGGCATGTCAATGAACAAACCACGATGGCTTTGATCCCACAAGTGGTAGATGCCGTTACGATTCCAGTGATTGCAGCTGGTGGTATTGGTGATGGACGAGGCTTTAATGCCGCTTTATCTTTGGGTGCTGTTGGAGTACAAGTTGGAACTTGTCTTTTGGCAAGTGAAGAATGTCCGATTCATGAAGCGTATAAAAATGCTGTTTTAAAGGCAAAGGATACGGATACGGTCGTAACTGGAAGAACGTTGAATACACCGGTTCGTATTTTAAAAAATACGATGAGTCGCCAATATTTAAAATTAGAAAAAAGTGGTGCCAAGCCAGAAGAAATGGAAAAGTTAACATTAGGTGGTTTGCGTCGTGCTGTTTTTGAAGGCGATATGAAAACTGGTTCTGTCATGATGGGACAAATTGCCGGTTTGTGTAAAGAAATTCGTCCGCTTCAGGAAATTTTTGAAGATATGATGCAAGATTCTAAACAACAATTAGAAGCATTGAAAAAGAAAATCGAGGCTTTAGGATGTTAAAACCAGTACGACTTTCAAATAAGATATTAGAAGTTCCTATTATTCAAGGTGGTATGGGAATTGGTGTATCGCTTGCGAATTTGGCTTTAGCGGTTCGTAAAGAAGGTGGCATGGGAGTCATCTCAGCAGCAATGCCTGGATTTAAAGAGCCTGATTTTGAAACACAACCAATACAAGCCAATATTCGTGCCCTTCAAAAAGAGATTGCCAAAGCTAAACAAACCGATCGAGGATTATTAGGCGTCAATATCATGGTGGCCAGCAAAAACTATGGAACGTATGTAAAAGCGGTCGTAGAAGCAGGTGCTGATGCGATTATTTCAGGGGCTGGCTTACCTTTAGATCTGCCAAAGTATGCCGATGGTAAGATTTTACTGGCTCCTATTGTATCAAGTGGAAAAGCTTGTCGTCTGATCTGCAGACGCTGGGATTCTCATCATGAAACCACACCGGATTTTGTAGTGATTGAAGGACAAAAAGCAGGTGGTCATTTAGGTTTTAAGCTTAAAGAATTACAAGAAGAAACTTATCCGTCTTTAGAAGAAATTTTAGAAGATGTGCAAAAAGAATTAGAGCCTTTTCGTCAAAAATATCAAAAAGATATTCCTGTTTTTGTGGCCGGAGGTATCTTTACGCATGAAGATATTGTGCATTATATAGAATTGGGAGCACAAGGCGTACAAATGGCTACACGCTTTATTGCCACCAAAGAATGTGATGCACATGAAAATTTTAAGAAGATGATCGTGCAGGCTAAAAAAGAAGATATTGTATATGTAAAAAGTCCGGCTGGTTTTCCAGGAAGAGCGATCCGCAATGATTTTGTGAAAAAGATGGAACATCAAAACAATCAGAAAATCACAAAATGTTTAGGATGTATGATTCCCTGTGATCCGACAAATACACCGTATTGTATTACCCGTGCTTTGATTCAAGCTGTACAGGGAGATACGGAAAATGGTTTGTTCTTTACAGGAACCAGCGCCGAAAAGATTGATTCGATCACGGATGTACACACGTTGATGGAAAGCCTGAAAACAGGCAAGAAAGGATAGTTTATGACAACAGCATTTCTGTTTGCGGGACAAGGATCCCAAGTCGTTGGAATGGCCAAAGATTTTTATGATAATTGTAAAGAAAGTCAAAACTTCATGGATTCTATCCAATGCGACTATGATATAAAGAAACTTTGTTTTGAAGGTCCGCAAGATGTATTGAATGATACAGCTTATGCACAAAGCGCTATAGTTGCGGCATCTTTAACTATATTAGAAGCTATAAAGGCAAAAGGCATACAAGCCGATGTTTGTGCCGGACTGTCTTTAGGAGAATACAGTGCCTTATGTTATGCTCAGGCAATGGATGGACAAACCGCAATTGATATTGTACGTCAAAGAGGAAAAATTATGGCCAATGCTTTGCCGGCAGGTACAACCGGTATGTCGGCTGTTTTAGGATTGGCAGCCGATGCGATCGAAGAAGTTTGTACTCAGATCCAAAACCAGGGGTTGGTATTAGAGATTGCCAATTATAATTGCCCGGGACAAATCGTTGTGACCGGTCAAATGGAAGCATTAAAACTGGCAGAGCCTTTATTATTAGAAAAAGGTGCCAGAAGAGTGCTGCCACTTCGTGTCAGCGGTGCATTTCATAGCTCGTTGCTAGAAGAGGCCAGCCTGCAATTGGAAGAAGTTTTAAATCAAAGTAAATTAGAATTGCCGAAAATTCCGGTATATCACAATATTACAGGAGCCATTGAAGAAATGACTTCTACTAAAGATTTGGTGGACATTTTAAAGAAACAGATTTGTCATAGCGTTCGTTTTGAACAGACTATAAAAAATATGATACAGGCTGGTGTTGATACATTTGTAGAGATCGGACCTGGAAAAACTTTGAGTGGTTTTGTTCGTAAGGTCGATCGAAATGTAAAAGTGTATACGATCAATACAATGAAAGATTTAGAAGGAATGGTAGATGTATGGAACAGCTAAACAAAACGGCATTGATCACCGGTGCTGGAAAAGGAATTGGAAAAGCTATCGCCTTGGCTTTTGCCAAAGAAGGATACAACGTGATCATCAATTATAATGGATCTAAAGAAGCAGCACAATCTGTTATGGAAGAAGCGCAGAGTTATGGTGTTAAAGCCATTACGATACAAGCCGATGTTTCTGATGATCAACAAGTCAAAGCGATGATGGAACAAGCACTGGAAACATTTGGAAGAATTGATGTGTTGATCAACAATTCAGGTATTAATAAGGATGGATTGATGATGCGCATGTCTTTTGAAGATTTTCACAAAGTCATTGCGGTCAATCTGGAAGGTACGTTTAATTGTATAAAACATGTATCACGTATCATGATGAAACAGCGCTCTGGTTCTATTATCAATATGTCCAGTGTAGTGGGGTTGATCGGGAATGCCGGGCAAGCTAACTATGCCTCCAGTAAGGCAGGCGTGATCGGTCTTACTAAATCAGCGGCTCGTGAATTGGCGCTTCGCCATATTCGAGTAAACGCCATTGCACCAGGTTTTATTGATACGGATATGACAGCAAAGTTAGCAGAAAAAGATAAAGCGAAGATGATGGAACAAATTCCATTAAGAACTTTTGGGAAACCAGAAGATGTGGCCAATGTATGTGTGGCATTGGCAAGTGATGCGTTTGGTTATGTGACAGGACAAGTCATCCATGTCGATGGCGGCATGGTGATGTAGGAGGAAGCTATGCGAAGAGTAGTGATTACAGGATTGGGTGCTGTATGTCCCATTGGAAATGATGTGGATGCATTATGGAACAGTATTGAACAAGGAGCTTGTGGTATAAGTGAGATCACTCATTTTGACACATCGGATTATAAAGTAAAACTTGCCGGTGAAGTGAAAGATTTAGATATGGAAGCCTATTTTTCAAAACGAGATTTGAAATTCAATGATCGTTTTACACAGTTTGCCCGTATTGCCTCAAAACAAGCTATGGAAGATGCAGGTTTTCAAAAAGATCCGGAAGATGCGATGCGATTTGGCTGCATGATTGGTTCTGGAATCGGGGGTATTGATACGATTGAACAAGCTTCCAAAACTTTGGATGCGCGAGGCCCTTCTCGTGTATCTCCATTTTTTATCCCTATGTCTTTAGCCAATTTGGCAGCAGGTCAGGTAGCTATTGACTGGGGATTGAAGGGAGCAACTTCTTGTGTTGTTACCGCATGTGCTGCTGCTTCCAATGCGATTGGAGAAGCTTTTCATCGTATTCGAGATGGCTATGAAGATATTATGTTGACAGGGGGAAGTGAAGCAACTATTACACCTTTGGCAATTGCCGGGTTCCAGTCTATGCGTGCTTTACATACCGGTGATGATCCAAGTCGTGCCAGTATTCCATTTGATGCCGATCGTAGTGGATTTGTGATGGGAGAAGGAGCCGGTGCTTTAGTATTAGAAGAATTAGAACATGCCAAAGCCAGAGGGGCTAAGATTTATGCTGAGATCGTAGGATATGGAGCTAGTTGTGATGCTCATCATATCACAGCACCATTAGATGATGGATCCGGTGGTGCACAAGCTATGATACAGGCAGTAAACGATGCACAGATTCAACCAGAAGCAATTGATTATATCAATGCTCATGGAACAAGCACACCGCTTAATGATAAAACAGAGACACAAGCGGTAAAATCGGCATTTAAAGAACATGCTTACAAATTGGCAATGTCCAGCACCAAGAGCAATACAGGACACTTGTTAGGAGCCAGTGGTGCTATTGAGGCAATCATCAGCATCAAGGCCTTACAAAATTCTTTGATTCCGCCAACGATTCATTATCAGAATCCAGATGCACAATGTGATTTAGATATTGTAGCGAATACTCCAAGAAAACAAGATATTAAGTATGCGATGAGCAATTCTTTAGGCTTTGGTGGACATAATGCTTCTTTGATCTTTAAAAAATGGGAGGACCAATAATGTTGACAAATGAAGAAATCAAACAAATTATTCCTCATCGTTATCCGTTTTTGTTGGTAGATAAGATCGAATCAATCGATGAAGAAACAAAAACGATAGTGGGTATCAAATGTGTAAGTGCCAATGAAATGCAGTTTTTAGGTCATTATCCGCAACATAGTGTTATGCCAGGTGTTTTAATTGTAGAGGCTATGGCGCAAACAGGAGCTGTTTTGTTGTTGAAAGATCCTGCCAATAAGGGAAAGCTTCCTTTGTTTGCCGGTATCAATAAAATGCGTTTTTCCAGACCTGTTGTACCAGGTGATGTTTTAAAGATGACCGTACAGTTTAAAAGAATGATTGGCGGTATCTGTATTGCCAGCTGCGAAGCCAGTGTGGATGGTCAAAAGGCTGCCTCTGGTGAAATTTTATGTGCTCTACAAGAGGCATAATGCCAAAAATCGGATGTGATGTAGTACAAATCGATCGCATTCAACATGTAGAAGGGATAGCCAAGCGGCTTTTAAGTCCCAAAGAATATGAACAGTTTCAAACATTGAATAAAAGACGTCAAAAAGAATTTTTGGCAGGTCGTTTTGCGGCTAGAGAAGCTATCGTTAAAGCCTTAGACATACCTGTCGCTTATCGAGAAATTGAAGTAGATCCTAGAAATGTGATCCATTATCAGGGCTATCAGATTCAAGTTTCTATTTCACATGATGGTTTATATGCTATGGCAGTGGCCATAGCTTGTAAGGAGGAATCCGTGTGCGAATAACACAAATCGTAAAAGCGTTGCCATTTTTGCCAGCTTCCTGGATCAGTTCAAAGATATATCAAAATAAAACACAGGAAGAAAGTCAGATCCGTTTGGAGAAATGGAGCGTTTTGATTCTAAAAGTGTTAGGGTACACTTTAAAAGTGCAAGGTGTAGAAAATGTACCAAGGCAAGAAACGATTTATTTTGTATCAAATCATCAGGGAACTTTGGATCCGGCTTTGATATTGGCCAGTTCACCGGTTCATTTGGCCTTTATTTCCAAAAAGGAAAATGAAACGATGCCAATTTTTGGACGATGGGCCTGTAACATAGGAACGATTCATTTTGATAGAGAATCACGAGAAGGAAATGTGCATATGTTACGAGAAGCGGCCAGAGAACTTAAACAAGGGAAAAATCTTCTTGTCTTTCCAGAAGGAACACGTTCTATGGCAGATACGATGAATGCATTTAAAGCCGGAGCGCTTTTACCGGCTTATTTATCAAAAGCTACGATCGTTCCGATCGCTTTAAAGAAATCATACAGTTTTGATATAAAAGGCGATAAAACGAAAGTGTTGGGTATTGAATATGGAAAACCCATACGAGCACAAGAATATAAAAAGATCGATCAGGAAACTTTGGCTGGCCAGCTGCATGACTGGATTCAAAGTCGAATTGAGATTTCACCAGATGATAAATGATCTATGGTTCCATCTTCTTTTTGTACGATGAGTCGGCAAGCATCATCAATGCCAATAATCGTAGCCAAATAGGTGTTTTGTGGATAAAGAACTTGTATTTTCTGTCCACAAAAAGCTAAGTGTTGTCGATAAAAGGATTTAAAATCTTGTCCTTTGACATAATAAGAATAAAAATAGGAAAGAAACTTCGCAATCAGTTCGTTGCGAGTTTTTTTTATGTTTGTAAAATCTTCTATGGATGCGGCAATGGATTCAAGCTCTAAGGGACGAATAAAAGAATGTACATTGATACCGATACCAATGATCAGATACTCCATTCGATTTTGATAGAGCTTTCCTTCACAAAGAATACCGGCCAATTTTTTATGATCCAACAAGATATCATTGAGCCATTTGATTGAAGGTGTCAAATGATATTGATCTTGAATGGCTTTGACACCGGCAACGGCCGCCATGGCGGTATATGTTAAAATGTCTTTGATTTGTTGTGTAGGCTTTAAAAGTAAGGAACAATAAATACCAGAGCCTTTTGAAGAATGAAAGCTTCTGCCATTTCTTCCTTTTCCCTGGCTTTGATGATCGGCGATCACAACAGTGCCTTGAGGATAGTGACTGTGTTTTTGAAGCCATGTATTGGTACTGTCTAAAGTATCAAAAATATGAATATCATAAAAGGAAGGGCAGTTTTGTTCAATGATTTCTTTTTTTAAGGGATCGATATAATAAAGCATATTTTTATCATAGCATATTCGAGAAAAAATATGATATATTGATGCGGGAAATGAAAGAGATGATGAAAATGAAAAATATAGTGATTATCGCAACCGGAGGAACGATTGCGGGTAGTGGAGAAGTTGGCAAGTCAGCTGATTATGCCGCAGGGACTTTTGAAGTATCTGATATCTTGGCCAGTGTTCCAGCTATTGAGAATTTAGCACATATTCAAACGATTCAAATGTGCAATGTGGATAGTAACGATATGGATGAAAAAAGATGGATCCAGTTAAGAAATCTGATTCATCAATGTGCAAAAGATCCTTGTGTGGATGGAATCGTAGTAACGCATGGAACAGATACCTTAGAAGAAACAGCTTTCTTTTTGAATCTGACAATTCATACGGATATACCTGTAGTTTTAACAGGGTCTATGCGTCCTGCCACAGCTGCCAGTGCCGATGGACCGATGAATTTATATCAGGCCGTTGCATTAGCAGCCAGCCAACAAGCTAAAGGTGCTGGTGTTTTGGCAGTTTTTTCAGATACGATTTATTCTGGTAGAGATATTCGTAAATCTAACAGCTATAAAACAGATGCGTTTGAAATTGGTCATTTTGGATCTTTAGGCTATATGCGAGATGATCAAGTTTATTTTTTGAGCCAAAGCCAAAGACCGCATACTATACATTCGCCTTTTTCGGATATGGATATTCAAAAGCTGCCTAAAGTAGGTATTGTTTATTGGCATTGTGATGCCGACTTAAAGATTTTAGATTATATGGCCCAAGAATATGATGGTATCGTGACAGCTGGAAGTGGAAGCGGCAACTATGGATCGGCCTGGAAACATCATTTTCATGCCTTGGCTAAAGAACATGTTATCGTACGATCCAGTCGTGTAGCGCAAGGTATCGTATTTGATTCAGCTTTCTTTGATCCGGATAAAGACACCATTCCGGCCTTTACTTTTTCGCCGCATAAAGCTCGCATTTTGTTGATGTTGGCATTGATGAAAACTAAATATAAACAACAAATTCGAACTTGGTTTGAAACATTGTGATAAAAAGTCAGAAAATAACGCATATAAAAATTGGCTCTGAGAAATTCAGAGCCAATATTATATAAGCTTTATTCGGTTTCAGGAATTGGTGGCAGTTCTATCTGATCGATTCCATGGATTTCTTTGAGCTTCAGATATAAATGTGTCATTGTGATATCAACATAAGGAACAACAAATAATACACCGATTCCACAGCACATTAATCCAAGAAGGGTCCATCCAATAAAAGATAGTTCTAATATAAAGATGTTAAATTTATTATCATGGGTGAGTTCTTTGGAACGTTCAAAAACTTTGGCAGATTCCATATCCGGATGTTGGGCAAGGATATATGGAACCATACTGTATTCATAAGCTTTGATGATTCCCGGGACGATAAAACATAAAGTCCATAAGATAAGCTTTATCTGATAGAAGAACATGACTTTGACAATATTCCAATAAGAAATCTTAAAAAAATCAAATAAAGTCGAAGCAGAAGGATTTTCCTTAATGGAAAGAATAAGGTATTTATAAAAACCAATAAGGATCGTATTTCCTAAGAATATGGAATATAGCCAGGATATTATTGTGACCAGGATCCAAAGTCGGATCAAACCATTTACATCAACGGCATAATTGCCAAATACTGTCAGATAAGTATGGGTCGGATCGATCAATTCTGTAATGATCGTGAAAAAACCTCCTTGAAGAAATCCGGCCAATATAGACACACCTAAAATCGTCCAGTATTTACCACGCAACGTATTTTTTGCCTCTTGTTTCAGTTCTTCACGTGTCCACATGAATTCACCTTCTTTCTATTTTTTATTATAACATACTTTATCTATAGATTGCATAAAAATAAAATTATTTTATTATTTTGTGCGATATTGCTCCATCATAATTCTTGAATGGCTATAATTTATCTCCTATAATATCTTTATGGAAAAATTTGAGTTAGTATCAGACTATAAACCTAGTGGTGATCAGCCAAAAGCTATTGATGCTTTGGTGAAAGGTCTGCAATCGCATAAAAAATACCAAGTTCTTTTGGGAGCTACAGGTACTGGAAAAACATTTACGATATCGAATGTGATTGCGGCAGTCAATCGTCCCACTTTGGTTTTTGCGCACAATAAAACATTAGCAGGTCAGCTATATTCAGAATTTAAGGAGTTCTTTCCACATAATCGCGTGGAATATTTTGTCTCCTATTTTGATTATTACCAGCCGGAAGCTTATTTACCTAAGACAGATACATATATTGATAAAAACACCAAGACCAATGAAGAGTTAGACATGCTTCGTATGGCTGCTGTCAATTCTGTTTTATCCAGAAGAGATACGATTATCGTGGCCAGTGTTGCATCTATCTATGGCGCCAGCAATCCAGAACAATATCGAGATATGATTTTTACTTTGCGTCTCGGACAGGAAATCACACGTAAAGAGTTAATGAGCAATTTGGTCAGCCAACAATATAAGCGAAATGACAGTGATCCGCTTCGTGGCACATTTCGGGTACGGGGAGATGTTATAGAAATCACACCGGGTCATACAGATTCCTATTTGATACGTATCGAAATGTTTGATGATGAAATAGAAAGAATTTGTGAAGTAGATCCTGTAACAGGAAAAGTTCGTCAGGCGTATTCGATCTATAACATTTATCCGGCCAATGGATATGCCACAAGCATGGATATCATGGAACGTGCTGCCAATACCATTGAAGAAGAATTAAAAGAGCGCTTGGATTATTTTGAAAAAGCGGGCAAACCTTTAGAAAAAGAACGTTTGGAACAAAGATGTCGTTACGATATAGAAGCATTACGAGAGTTTGGAGTATGTCCTGGAATTGAAAACTATTCGCGTCATATCGATGGTCGAAAACCAGGAGAAAGACCATATACATTGTTTGATTATTTTCCTAAGGATTTCTTATTGGTTGTTGATGAAAGCCATGTTTCTTTACCGCAAATTCGTGGTATGTACAATGGAGACAGAGCGCGAAAAGAAGTTTTAGTTGAATATGGATTTCGTTTACCGAGTGCCTTAGACAACCGACCTTTACGCTTTCCTGAATTTGAACAACTCATCGATCAGGCTATTTTTGTCTCGGCAACACCAGGAGATTGGGAGTTAGAACAAACGGGCAATGAAGTGGTTGAGCAAATCATTCGTCCCACCGGACTTTTGGATCCGGAAATCGAAGTTCGCCCAATCGAAGGACAGATCGATGATCTAGTCGATGAAATCAAAGAACGCGTTGCCAGAAATGAAAGAACGTTAGTTACAACCTTAACAGTACGTATGGCAGAAGATCTGACATCGTATTTAAAAGAAATGGATCTAAAAGTGGCATGGCTTCATCATGAAGTCAAAACCATTGAACGTACGGAAATCATTCATGACTTGCGTCAGGGAAAATATGATGTTTTAGTGGGTATCAACTTGTTAAGAGAAGGATTGGATATTCCTGAAGTTTCTTTGATTGCGATCTTGGATGCCGATAAAGAAGGCTTTTTGCGAAGTAAGAGATCTCTTATTCAGATCATTGGACGTGCAGCTCGTAATGCACAAGGTAAAGTTATCATGTATGCAGACCATATTACAGAAAGTATGGAGTATGCGATCGAAGAAACAAAGCGTCGAAGAACGATTCAAATGGCATACAATAAAGAACATGGTATCGTTCCTAAAACGATTATCAAGCCAATTCACGATGTGGTTCGAAGCAAAGAGACCAAAGAGATGGCTGCAAGGTATTTAAAGAAAAAGAAAATGCCTGTCAAACAAAAAGAAGTCATGTTGGAAAATATCGAAAAAGAGATGCGAGAAGCAGCACGTACTTTGGATTTTGAAAGAGCCGCACAGCTACGCGATATTTTATTTGAATTAAAAGGACAATAGAGCAAACACGTTTTGCTCTTTCATTTATTGTAAAGTGTGGCAGGAAATGTTGTGTTAAAACAACTATAAACTTGTCACATGCGGAGGGAATCACTATGTCAGAGTTTTCAGAAATGTTAGAGAGTTATGTCACAAAAAAGAAAGTGAATAAATATCAAATGGCTAAATATTTAGCAATCGATCGCTCTTCCTTACATAAGATCATACAAGGTCAGCGCAATGCACCTTCAAAAGATTTAGTTAAACGTATGGGCAAATACTTAGAATTGTCTCCTTATGAGATAAATGAATTATTAGAGCTTTATTTTATTTCAATCGTAAGTCCGGAACGATATTACCGCAGAAAAAATGTGCAATCGTTTTTACGATCCTTTCATGCACAACCTTCAGAATTTGAAATGCCAAGGTTTCAAAAAAGTGACTTTGCGATACCGGATAAAGCCGTGATTCCTTTTAGTGAAACTCGAGAATCTTTAGAATATTTGATCTATCATCTTGTGACAGAGGAAAATGAAAATACAAAAGGGATCATTAAGTTTTTAGGCTCACCACAATTGCCAGGTTTTTCTAATATTTTTCCTTTGATACAAGGTAAAACGGTTTTGCGTCATATTGTTTCATTTTCAAAATATGACAATATCTTAGAGATTCGAGATGATCATAATTTTCAATCTTTAAGTCAAATCATTTCTTTGTATGCACAGTTTGCGAATTGTAATGTTCATTATGAAACGGCATATTATTATGGACCGGATTTTTCACATTCTATATTTCCGCCCTTTCCATATTTACTGGTAACTTCCAGATATGCATTGTCTTTATCCAGTGACTATCAAAAGGGATTGTTGTATACAGATTTAAATACAGTAACATACTTAAATCAGATTTTTGATTCATTGTATGAACAAACGACACCACTTCTTATACCGATTCAAGACTTAACAAGTCAATTAGCTTTAAATCAAAAAATCATGGCGACTAAAAGTGATACCGAGATTTTATTTCAGCTGGTTCCTTGTTTGGTGCCATTCATTCAAAAAATTGACATTCGTAAATATTTATTGGACGATATTCCACAAAGAGAATACTTTATCAGTGCTTTAAGCACATATGTTCAAAATCTGATTCATAGACATGAGAAAATTCATCCACTTCATTTTTGTAGTTTGAACGGAATCAAGCGATTTTTAGAAGAAGGTGTATTTGATGAATTTTCAACGGATTTTTATCGGCCATTAGATAAAGAAGATCGTAAAAAAGTTATGCAGCAGTTTTTAAAATATGCATATATTTATGATTTAAGACTATTAAAAGAAGATATTGGACAAGTATCCAATGGATTGAAAGTCTATTTATCGGATAGTTTAGGGTATATCCAATTTATGAGCAGTGATGGAAATGTGATCGTGCTTAGATTAGAGAATCCTAATTTTCTTTCCTCTTTTAAAGATTATTTTGAATCTATGGATGCTGACTTATATTATCCAAAAGAAGAAGCGCTGATTCAAATTCAAAAAGTATTAAATCAGTATTAGGAATCGAAAGATTCCTTTTTCTTTAGAAAAACTTAAGGATTTTATGCCCTGGATGTTTACATTTCTCTTTTATTCTATTTATAGATGGAGGGATCTGTATGAACGCAAGTCAGAAATGGATATCCAGTTTAACGGTAGCCGGAACTATTGCCTGTGTGTTATTTCTTGTCTTTTTAGGAACACAGGGGTATTTATTGGATCCACAAAAACTGCAGTTTCTATTATCAAAATCTGGTTGGAGTGCTCCCTTTTTATTTATAGCTCTGCAGATTTTTCAAACTGTGATTCCAATTATTCCTGGAGGCATCACCAGTGCCATTGGTGTTGTTAGTTTTGGAAGTCTGTGGGGATTTGTTTATAATTATATAGGTCTATGTTTGGGCTCTGTCATTGCGTTTTGGCTGATCAAACAATATGGAAGACCTTTTATGGAAAAGGTATGCGACCAAAAAACGGTTGAAAAATATATCGGATGGTTAGATAAAGGAAAGAAATTTGAGATTTTCTTTGCCTTTGCGATTTTTGTACCAGGCTTTCCAGATGATATCTTATGTATGATTGCCGGCCTGACCAAAATGTCATATAAAAAATTTATGATGATCATCTTGTTGTGTAAGCCATTCGGGTTATTATTATATAGTCAAGGTTTGACGTATTTGTTGCAGTGGGTCGCAAGTTTATTTTAGAAGGGGAAAAATATGGAACATACAGTATTAGTAGTAGAGGATGAAACTGGTATTCGCAAAGCAATTTGTATTTATATGAAAAATCAGGGATATCGTGTTTTGGATGCGCCAAATGGTAAAGAAGGATTGGAGATCGTAGAAAAAGAGCCGGTTCATTTGGCTATCGTAGATATCATGATGCCGGTGATGGATGGTATCACAATGGTGATGAAAATTCGTGAAAAGTATGATTTTCCCATTTTGTTTTTGAGTGCCAAAAGTGAAGATATCGATAAGATCAATGGATTGAATATTGGTGCGGATGACTATATCACAAAGCCATTTACTTCTTTGGAATTGATTGCGCGTGTACGTGCACAATTAAGAAGATATGAACAGATTTTAAGCTTAAAAGAAAATCAACAAGATAATAAAGATTGTTATATCGTTGGAGATTTAGAATTAAACACCTTAACAAAAGAAGTGAAGATAGAAAATCGCATAGTTCATTTGACACCAAAAGAATTTGCGATTTTGGAACTTTTGATGAAAAATCCAGGACGCGTTTATTCAGCAGAACAAATTTATGAAACTATTTGGCAGGAAGAAGCAATCAATACTGAAACTATTATGGTACATATACGAAAACTGCGTGAGAAAATTGAAGCCAATCCTAAAAAACCAGTATATATCAAAGTAGTTTGGGGAATTGGCTATAAAATTGAAAGGATGAAACCATGAAGCGAGTACAAAATTTGTGCTTAAGCGGTTTCTTATTGCTTTGTGCGATTTGTTCAGTCATCGTGATCTTTTTGTATCCAAGAATTCAATTTAGCTCCGTTACAGAATTTGATGAAGTCAACTACGAATTGAAAGAATCTATCGAATGGTTGATTTTAGGCAAAATGCAACAAATGGATCCTTCATATCGGTTTATTCGTTCTTCAGATCCTTTACTGGAACAAAGTGTGGATGATGCATCTCAAAATTCAATTCGAGAAGCTATTTATCTCTTAGATAATGATGAAAACTTTGCGTATCGCATAGAATGGAATGATCAGGTTTTAAGTAATCATTTCAATGAAGATACGAATTCAAAAAATGCTTTGTTCTATGGAGAACTGTATTATGATGAAAATGGCAATTTAAAACAATCAGGAAACATGGATGCCACAGAATTTAATTTTTTGTCATTGTATAATTTTTATACGTTAGATTCTATTGTTTCAGATTTGATGCAAAGTTCATATGATGATGCAAAGCTGAATCCACCAACCAATCTAAAAGTTACATTATTTATCCCTAAAGAAATGAAAAGTGGAGGAATCGTTTATACATCGGTTTATAATGATTCGGTTTGGGTACCTTTTGTCCTGTTGGTTTTATTGATAGGAGCCATTATTATCGGTCTTTATATTTTCCTTGTTTCATGGAAAGCTTTGGCCAACACACAACTTTTTAAAACGATTCTTTCATGGAAAGCTGAATTTAATATTTTCTTTTTTGGCTTGATGACCATTTTAGTAACATCTATTTGTATATACATCATGGGTGTGACCATCAATGATATCCTCTTGCCGGCTATGGTACGATATGGTCTTCCTGCAGCTGGTGTGTGGGTCAATGTGATAAATTTCTGTTTGTTGTTTTTATCTTTTTTCTTTTTTGGAATAGATATTTATTATGTGAAATATTCTTTATGTTCAGGTTTTATACGATTTTTAAAAGAAGATACATGGACTGGTAATCGTATCATGGAACTGTATGTAGGAATAAAAGATCTATCCAACTATGATCTAAATCAGCGAATTAAAAACTTGATTTTAAAAGGCGTATTATTGAATACAGCCTTGATGTTTCTATGTGCTTTGTTCTGGGGATGGTTACTCGTTTTGATCTACGGTGTAATATCTTATATCTTTTTGATTCATCAAGCACAACGTGTCGTAAAAGAATATGATAAGTTGTTGGTTCGTTTAGATCGTATTGCGCAAGGTAATTTTGAAGTAGATCCACAATATCAAACTACGATTTTACCTTCGTTACAGGAGAAACTAGATACGGTACAGGATGATTTTGAAGAAGCCATCAAAGAAAGAATCCGATCACAAAACTTAAAAACAGAACTGATCACCAATGTATCTCATGATTTAAAAACACCTTTAACCGGCATTAAAAATTACTTGGAACTATTAAATGATCCTAATTTAAATCAGGAAGATAAGGAAGAATATTTAACACGATTAAACCAATATACAGATCGATTAAGTAAATTGATTGAAGATCTTTTTGAAGTTTCTAAGGCGAATTCAGGAAATATTAATCTGGAAAGACAGAATATTGATATTATCTCGTTAGTTGAACAAGTGCTGGTAGAAAATGAGACGATTTTAGAGAAGAAAGATCTGACACCTGTATTGCGAAAACCAGATGAATCCATCATTTGTCTTTTAGACGGGGATAAAACGGTACGAATCTTTGAAAATTTGTTCTCAAATGTTGCGAAATATGCATTGGAACATACTCGTATTTTTATAGTTATAGAAAGAAATGAGAATGAAGTAGAAATCACGATCCAAAATATTTCAAAAACACCATTAGATTTTGATCCACAAGATATTACAGAACGCTTTGTTCGTGCAGATCAATCTCGTCATGAAGAGGGTAGTGGATTAGGTCTTGCGATCGTTAAAAGCTTCTGCGAGATTCAAAATGGCAGTTTTACCGTACAGCTGGATGGCGATGTGTTTAAGGCTATTGTACGATTTAAAACAGTATAGAAAAGTAGAGAGATTTTTCATTTGAATCTCTCTATTTTTTATACAGCTTTCTATTTTCCGATACATTTTTGTGAAGTTTGAGTAATGGAATGATAAGAAATTATGAGCGCCTGCTCTGATTTTTTATCATAAAGATTGCATTTTTAATGACTAAATAATTGTTAAAGTTATAAAAAGAATATATAATAGAATTAAGAAAACAGATATATCATCAATAGAGAAAAATATATCATTATGATAAATGAAAATTCGACAGGAAGTAATAATCGAATTCTTATAATAAGAAAAAATACGATTAATAGATTTGAATGATAGTAACGATATGTTTTTTCTTATGTATTAAATGGTAGAAGAATAAGAAAGGATTATAAAGCTAATCTTCTATTTTCTTTCTTTGTTGTTCCTTGAAACAATAAAAGTTATTATAAATATGAAGATGTCGATATCAAATGGTGTGGGAAATAATCATTAATTTTATTACTAGTGCAGTTATTTTTAAATTTACCAATCATATAAAAAACTATAATTACAAAGATAAAATTAAACAGACAAAATAGATTTCTTAAACCTGGAAAGGGTATAAGTGTGAATAAAAATATGAAAAAAGAGCGACTTAAAAACAGAGGGTAAATATAT
>CABVDD010000024.1 GCA_902497095.1 uncultured Faecalicoccus sp. | reverse complement strand
AATCCCTTATTTAGTTTTTTTTGAGGTGGCCGTTGTAACGCAACCTTAGGAGGCGTGTGCTCTATCCAGCTGAGCTACTGAGACATTTTTAAGATTTATGCAATTTTTACTGCTCGAAGGAATCGAACAATCTGCCGCTTAGGAGGCGATTGCATTATCCGTTATGCTACGAGGACATGGCTGGTAAATGCTTTTTGATTATAACATGATATTTCACAATAAACAAAAAGCAAGTCTACAAGATCAGTTAGCCATATGAAAGGATGCTTCATTTTTAAGAGGGATTTCTTTTTGGGTTACAGAGTTAATTTGAAAACGGGGTACTTGATATAAATGCTGAATCAAGTACTCTATTTTTTCTTTTGTTCCTTGTAATTCACAAAGTACACTACCATCTATTTCATTGCGAACCCATCCTGTCATTTTTAATTGTGTTGCCATCTGATACACTTCATATCGAAAACCGACACCTTGTACTAAACCTTCAAAGCGAATCTGTACACGCATAACTGGGCTATCGTTAAAGACGGGTAAAGCTTTATTGTTGGTATTATTGATTTGTTTTTGCAGTTTCTTAAAAAAATTCATGGGTAGACCTCTACTTCATAGTAATCAATTTAATTTTAAAATGCTAGTAGAAATGAGTTGTTAAATGATTTTATACGAAAGATTTAAAGATGGGTTTCTTTATTTTTGTTTATAAAATTCATTAAGAACATATAAAGAAATAGATTTAATTTTTGCGTTATATAAGGAATTACATGCAACTGTCTATAAATAATGAACAATTTCTTTATAAAATCTTAATTTTACGCACTCTTATCTTGATTCATGCACCTAAGGCGACTACAATGGATATACTGTTTAATTCGCAAGGAGAAGATTATGAAAATTGCAATTGTGGGTGACGGAAAAGTTGGTTTTGCACTGGCTTGTCAGTTGAATCAGGAAGGACACGATGTAACGATCATCGAAAATAAACAGAAAGTATTGGAAGATACTGTAAACCGTTTGGATATTATTGGAGTCTTAGGCAATGGAGCTAACGTAGATGTGTTAGTGGAAGCGGGCGTAAAAGAATGTGAGCTTTTGATCGCAGTGACCAGTCAAGATGAAATCAATATCATTTGTTGTATGTTGGCAAAAAAACTAGGTACAAAAAATACGATCGCCCGTATTCGAAATCCGGAATATGTAGGGGCTTTAAATATGATGAAAGAGGATTTAGGGCTTTCCATGCAGATCAATCCAGAAATGGCAGCGGCTTTGGAAATAGTTCGCTCTTTACGCTTTTCTAGTACGATCAAGGCTACATCTTTTGCCAAGGGACGTGTTGAATTGACTGAAATTAAAGTTCGGGAAGGCAGTCCTTTAATTGGAAAGAATCTAATTGAGATCAGTTCGCGTTATAAATCCAATGTTTTGTTTTGTGTGATACAAAGAGGTTCGCAAATCATCATACCTGATGGACAGACGATCATTCAGGAAAACGATAAAGTTTCATTAACGGGATCTATGCGAGAATTAGAACAGTTCTTTAAAGAAATCAAACTGTTAAAAGATAAAAAAGTACAGGAAGTAATGATCGTTGGTGGCGGACGAATCAGCTTTTATTTAATTCGTCTTTTACTCCATTTAGGTATCGAAGTAAAAGTAGTAGAGATGAATAAAGATGTGTGTTTGCGTCTTGTTGAAAAGTTTCCATCTATTACAGTCATTCATGGTGATGGAACGGATCATGAACTATTGCGATCTGAAAACTTGGAAGATATGGATGGGTTCATTGCTTTAACGGATAACGATGAGGAAAATGTTATTATTTCTATGTTTGCTTCCAGTTTAGGTGTACAAAATGTATTGCCTAAAGTGAATCGTGTGTCATTAGGATTTTTATTGGAAAAACTTGGTTTGGAAAATGCGATCACACCTAAAAACATTACGGCCAATCAAATTTGTCAATATGTTCGAGCTATGCAAAATAGTGTAGGCTCTAATATTGAGTCTTTGATCAAGATCGTGGATGATCAAGTGGAAGTGCTGGAATTCAGAGTGCGAAAGAACTGTAAATTTATTGGAGTTCCTTTAAAGGATCTGACATTGAAAAAAGAAATGTTGGTAGCTTATATCACTCGAAGAGGAAAACCGCAAATTGCACAAGGTGATTCTTATGTGGAAATTGGAGATACGCTGATTTTGATTAGTAAGATAGCTGGATTGAGGGATATCAACGATGTATTGGCTTAAACGTAAGATGAAAAAAATCAATTGGCGATTGATTGCCAATATGAATGGATATGTGTTGATCTGTCTTGGGCTTTTGATGGTTTTGCCATTAATTTGTTCTTTATTGTATAAAGAAAAAGTAGTTTATGATTTTCTGATCACCATTGCGATTTGTCTTCTGGTCGGATTTGCACTATCCAGAATTCGATTAGATCGTAAAGATTATTTCGCAAGAGATGGTATGATCGCAGTAGGGATTTGTTGGATCACAGCCAGTTTGTTTGGCTGCCTTCCTTATTTTATCTCCCGGGAAATTCCTAGTTTTGTTGATTGTTTTTTTGAGGCTGTCTCAGGCTTTACTACAACAGGATCTTCGATCGTACCTTCCGTAGAAGAATTATCAAAAGGCATTCTTTTTTGGAGAAGTTTTACGCATTGGATCGGCGGTATGGGTATTCTTGTTTTTATACTTGCTTTTTTTCCTAAGTCTAACGATCGTTCCATGCATATAATGCGAGCAGAAGCACCTGGCCCTATTATTGGAAAGCTGGTGCCGCGTATCCAACAAAGTGCAATGATCTTGTATGTGATGTATATGGGATTGACTCTGCTTTGTATCTTATTTTTATTAGCTGGAGGCATGCCTTTATTTGATACACTTTGTTATACATTTGGAACCGCCGGAACAGGTGGATTCAGTATTTCTTCTTTAGGGGTAGGTCTTTATAATAACGTGTATTTTGAAGTGGTGATTACCATTTTTATGTTATTGTTTGGCATAAACTTTAACTTGTATTATTTTTTGTTCTTGAAAAATTTTAAACAAGTCTTTAAAAATGAAGAATTGCGCATGTATTTGTTCATAGTTGTAAGCTGTATTGTTTTGATCACATTAAATATATCGCAAATGTACGGAGGAATTTTGGAAGGCTTGCGCTATGCCTCCTTTCAGGTTGCAACTATTATTTCGACAACCGGATATGCCACAACAGATTTTAATTTGTGGCCGATGTTTTCAAAAGCCATATTATTATTGTTGATGGTATTGGGAGCCTGTGCTGGATCGACAGCTGGAGGAATCAAGATATCTCGTTTTGTGATCATTTTAAAAAAGATCAAATTAGATATTCAAAGATTAGTTCATCCGCAAAAAGTAGAAGCTATCACTATGGATGGAAAAGTCGTAGATGACAGTGTCGTATCACAGATCATGGCATATTTTGGCTGCTTTATGATGATCTTATTCGCATGTATTTTCTTAGTTTCTCTAGACAATTTAGATTTTGAAACCACGATCAGCTCTGTTTTTACCTGCATTGGTAATGTAGGACCGGCCTTTGGACTAGCCGGGCCTATGGGAAATTTTGCCATGTATTCAGATCTTTCTAAGCTGGTTTTAAGTTTTGCAATGTTAATAGGAAGATTGGAAATCTATCCTGTATTGATCTTCTTATTTCCTTTATTTAAATTGCCGGATATGTGTCGAAGAAAAAAGTTTAATAAAATGGACTAAAAGACGGGGAAACTCGTCTTTTTTGATATAATAAGTAAGCAATTCGATTCTTGAGGGGTTAAGAATCAAAAAGGGGGATATAGAATGGCTGTATATGTATGCAGTGATATTCATGGTTTGCGTGATAAGTACAATACACTATTACAAAATATAGATTTAAACCAAGATACTTTGATTATTTTAGGCGATGTGATTGATCGAGGACCAGATGGATATTCCATTTTAAAAGATGTGCTTCAAAGGAAAAATGTACATCTTTTAATGGGAAATCATGAATATATGATGTTGGAATTATTGGAAGAATATCAAGGACAAATACCCAATGACATTCATGTGTTAAACTGGATCTTAAATGGTGGTGCTCCTACTATGGCAGCTTATAATAAAGCGGATAAACAAGAACAAAGATTTATTATGGAGTCGCTACAAAAACTTCCATTTGCTTATACAAATTTTAAGGTTAATGATCGAAAATTTTATCTGTGTCATTCAGCACCGGGAAAGGCAAAAAGAAAAGATATTTTATACCGGGAAGATGTGATGGACCCTTTACATTTTGTATGGGATCGTATGGATCCATCTCAGCCATTTTTACGGAATAAAACCATTATTGCCGGACATACGATCGTCTTAAACTATCATAAAGAACTTCGAGTCTATGCAGATACATTAGATTTACAAACAGCACATTATATAGATATTGATTGTGGATGTGCTATGCAGGATGAAAATAGTAAATTAGCTTGTTTATGCCTGAATACGATGGAAGTTTCTTATTATTAGTTTATGCCATAAATAATGACAAAATATATGCTAGGTTGAGATATGAGGTGAGAAAAACATGTTTTTGAATATTGATAAAAAAGCCACAGGACAACAAATTCGACGTATCATGAAAGAAAAAGGGTATACGTGTAAAGACATTCAAAATTACTTATCACTTAGTTGTGTGCAAACGGTTTATCGCTGGTTAGATGGTACAAATTTGCCAACGTTAGATAATTTATATGCTTTATCCCGCTTAATGGAAAAACCATTGGATGATTTTGTAGTGGGAGCCTATGCACCAGATTATGAAGCGATTCATATTAAAGAAAATGCAGTTTCGTACTACTACGCATAAGAAAAGCCAAGATGAATGCTTGGCTTTTAATCTATATCTTTGACTTGAATATATCCTACACTGTTACGATATGATGCAGTAGTATCTATAGCTTGATTTGATACAGGTGCTTCACTGGCAATGGTATACCAATTATTCTCTTTTTTCTCAATGACAAAACTTGCGATTTGTCCTGCTGGAATGGTGTATAAGACAGAAGACTTTTCTTTATCTGCATATACAGAAATATCCTGAGTCACAAATTGAGTGTGAATCGTTATGTTTTTTTGATCCTTATTATTGGATCTTGCATCGAGTTGATAATAGAAATGAGCTGCTTTTTCACCCCAATAAGGATCGCTGGCATATTGAACATTGATGCCGCTGGCTTTATTTCCAAACCAAGATCCGTGATAGCGACTGTTATCAGGATTGGCATAGCCACTTTGGATAAATCCAAAGGCATGTTGATAGATACAATCCTCAAAGGAAGTATATGTAGTAGCGCTATCTGGATTTTCATCATATGCCGCATGACCAAATAAATTATAATTTGTCAGGGCATATTCGCTTTTGCCATATCCGCTTTCATTTAGGGCTACCGCAAACATCATTGATGCATTAACACCGGTTTGATTTTGTACATCTATAAAAGTGGACCCTAGATCATATAGTGCACTTTCATTATCGGCACACGGATAGCTTGTTGCTTTTTGGGTGATTCCCATTTCTTCTAAATAGGAATTATAATTAGCACTGGTAAGTTGTGTTGTGGAGCGATGTGGTACATATTGATAAAAGTTAAAATAAGCAGTGTCATTGACGGCATTTTTATGATCCTGGTGGATATTATCTTCTTTCATTTGAGAGAAGTCGGTATAGAAATAATTGCCATCGTAAGAATAATAAGTCGTGTTTTCCTTCATAAAATCTGGAGCGGATCCTATGGATAGAGAATTGACGACGCCCTGCAGTAAATCGGTTGAAATCGTATGAATCAGCATATCATCTTGTACGGTGTAATGAGAAAGATAAAGTGAATCATCAAATAAATAAAGCTGAACATCTTCGATGGATACCCATCCTTTTACACCACTGATCTGCATGAGTACTTGAGTTCCGTCCATAGAAGTTTCAAGATATAAGGCATCCGCCCCATAACTGCCGTTGGTATATCCTTGATCGTTGGTTCCATCTATCGTATAAAGAGTATTTTCGTTGATGCTTTTTGTGTTTAGATTTACGATTCCCTGAGATAAGGCAACGACTTTTCCATCTTCTCTTTGAATATAGGCATCTTGTGTGTCTAAACTGTTCATTTTAAGTTGAGCAAACCAAAAATGCTTATATTCTCCTTCTTCTGTTGTACCTTTTTCATTGACGGCGATGACAGTAAAAATACCATTTTCGGTAATTTTGAGCACCAAAAATCCAAGAGCAATCAAAAATAAGAAACTGATAAGAAATAAACGAATCTTGTGCACTTTTCTTTTTCTTCGCTTTTTGTTTGTATAAGTTCTTCTTTTTCGTACCATATCTACAGTGTATCATAAGCATATTAAACTGTCATTTCATGGGGTTCTATGTTAAACTGAATGGGTTGAAAGGATGTTGGAAATATGGCAAAAATGGAAGAAAGATTAGATTCGATCGTTGAGCGATATAATGAAATCAACGAAGAGATGATGAAGCCGGATGTCGTATCCGATCGAAAGACCATGGCAAAACTAGGCCGTGAACAAAATGAACTGACACCCATTGTAGAAACGTATCAGGAATATAAGCAGGCAAAAAGCGAATATGCGGATGCCAAAGAATTATCTAAAGAAGAAGACAAGGAACTAAGAGAATTGGCACAGGCAGAAATTGAAAGATTAGAGCCTTTGATGCAGGAATATCTAGATAAATTAGAATTGTTGTTAGTGCCTAAGGATCCAAACGATTCTCATAACTGTATCTTAGAAATACGAGGAGCAGCCGGTGGAGATGAAGGAAATATTTTTGCGGGCGATTTATTCCGTATGTATTCTAAATATTGTGAATCCAAAGGTTGGAAGATCGAAGTTATCGAAGCAGAAGATAGTGAGGCCGGAGGTTATTCGTTGATTTCCTTTAAAGTGAATGGAGAAGGCGCTTATGGAACATTAAAATTTGAATCGGGTTCTCACCGTGTACAGCGTGTACCTAAAACAGAAGCGCAGGGACGTATTCATACATCTACCGCAACAGTATTATGTATGCCAGAAATCGAAGAAGAAGATTTTGACATTGATATGAACGATTTAGAAATTGAAACGATGCGTGCTTCTGGTGCCGGAGGACAGCACATCAACAAAACAGATAGTGCCGTTCGTATTATTCATAAGCCGACAGGTATTATCGTTAAATGTCAGGATGGTCGTTCTCAACATGAAAACCGTGCTACGGCATTGATGACGATTCGTGCTCGTGTCTATGAAGAACACCAGAGAGAATTGGATGAAAAAAATGATGCGGAACGTCGTACCAAGATTGGAACCGGAGATCGTGCAGAGAAAATTCGTACATATAACTATCCACAAAACCGTGTAACGGATCATCGTATTGGATATACAGTCAATCAGTTAGATCGTATCATGGATGGACGTTTAGATGATTTAATGAATGCCTTACAGTTGGCAGATCAACAGGCAAAACTGGCAGGAGAAAAGAAATAATGCGTTATCGCGATTATATTCACGAAGGCAAAGAACGATTGTATAAAGCCGGTCAGGGCGAACAAGCCGCTCAGCTTTTTATGGTTGAGTTATGCCGTCAGAAAAATATCAATCTATATATGGATATGGATGAAGAAATCAATGAAGAAATACGTGTTGATTATCTAGAAGGTATCCATGAAATGGAAAAAGGAAAGCCATTGAGTTATGTTTTAGGGTATGAATCTTTTTACGGCTATGATTTTATTGTCAATGAAGATGTATTGATTCCTCGTCCAGAAACCGAAGAATTAGTTGGCTTGGTATTACGATTGTATGATGAGCATTTTAGTGATAAAGAGCATGTCAATGTATTTGATGTCGCAACGGGATCAGGTGCTATTGGAATTACACTGAATTTGGAAGAGCCTAAATTAGATGTGATTGCCAGTGACATTTCAGAAGATGCGATCAAAGTAGCTTTGAAAAATAATGAAAAGTTAGAAGCTCATGTCAATTTTATCGTAGGAGATATGTTAGAACCTTTTATTGATAGAAATTTACATTGTGATATTTGTGTATGTAATCCACCATATATTCCTTCTGAAGAAAAAATGGAACATAGTGTTGTGGATTTTGAACCGCATGTTGCCTTGTTTGGCGGAGAAGATGGCTTAAAATTTTACAGAGATGTTTTTGAAAAAGCCCATTTCGTTTTAAATGAAAAAGCTTTTTTAGCTTTTGAAATAGGTTATGATCAAAGGGAATCTTTGACAGCTTTGGCTAAAGACTATTTTCCACATGCTAAAATATGTGTTCACAAAGATATGTCTGGAAAAGATAGAATGTTGACAATTGAAATTGGATTTTAAAACATATTTTACTTGTATGCATTAAAATGCATGGTATAATGAATACATAAAAGGACAGATCAACAAGAAGTCCTGGGTTTAGTTAAGTATTTATAAAAGAACTACCTAATTTTGCCAAGACGAGGTAGTTCTTTTATTTGTCATTTACTTCGAAATATTTCAATAAGAAGTATCACGATACTTATTCGAAACTATGAGTTTAAAATTCCATATATTTAAGTTTTTATAAAAGCATATTTTACTTGTATGTATTAAAATGCATGGTATAATGAATACGTAAAAGGACAGATCAACAAGAAGTCCTGGGTTTAGATATTTATAAAGAAGCTACCTAATTTTCCAAGGGTCAGGTAGCTTTTTTATTTGTCATTTACTTCGATATATTTCAATAAGAAGTATCACGACAATATGAATCATCATAAACATTAAATACAATGTTTCAAACGATGTCATAGCGATCACCTCATTTCGGCCGCAAAAAAGCAGGTCATCTATATTAACGAGGTTTAACGCATCCCCGGCCAAGCGACCAGGACTACCTGTGTCAATCTGTCCAATTTTATTTTATCATAAAAACCTATTTGATAACTATGAATTTAAAATTCAATGTTTTATTCTTGTGAAGAATTATTTTCACTAAAATCAGTAAAGGCATCTAAATTTTTATCTTCTTTTTGTGCTATTTCATCTAATACAAAGCTCTCTTTATTTCGTATAAAACGCCAATATTCAATAAATTCACTAGGCTTGGTGGAACCATCTTTAATTTCTTTTGTCGTTGTATCTATAGTGTAATCAATCATTTTTCCGTTAATATAAACCCAAAAACTATCTTTTTCGTTTTCTTGAAAATCATGTACACTGACGATTTTATAATCCAGTAATTTAATATTTTTTAAAACATTTTCTTCATGACGAAGATCCATGAAGTTTAATTTAATCAACCATCGTTCGTATAATTGTGGACTTAAATACTTTTGAAGGGTAGAAAGATCTTTTTTACTCCATGCCTGTTGTACAGAATAATATGTTTCTTCAATATGATGATTTAAAGAATCTTGATTCCAAGATTGATCTGAATCATCAATTTCTTTTAATAAGTTTTGTGATTTTTTCTTTTTCTTATAGAGATTTACGGAGAAAATGATACTGCCTGCACTGGCAAATAAACAAAATGCTCCTGTTTGTATCACATTGACTATAGGGGAATAAGGTCCTGTTGATCTATGTGAGCTAGATGAATGGCCAGAAGAACCACTGCCTGCGCCACCGCTGCTGCCGCCTCCACCTCCGGCTCGTGCATAAACGGGAGTAGGCAAAGATAATAAAATGAATAAAATCAAAATAAAAAAATTTCTTTTTCTCATATAAAGACGCTTTCTATATATATATATATTCACTTTTTATTGTACGCAATTTAATAGAAATTAGGTATTACTTTTGAATGATTGTTGAAAAAGTGTATAATGATTCAGTAAAACAAATAGGGAAGTGATAGTGTGATAAGTAAAAATATGCCTTGTTGGTGTGGCTCTGGTAAAAAATATAAACATTGCCATCAGGAGTGGGATGACAATATTAATGTTTTAAAACTACAAGGGAAAATTGTACCGGGTCATGACTTGATAAAAAATGAAGAAGATATTAAGTGGATAAAAAAAGCAGCCAAGATCAATAATGAAATTTTGGACTTGGTAGGAGAAAAAATCCATGCCGGTATGTCTACTGAAGAAATTGATCAAATGGTGTATGACTATACGGTAAGTCATGGAGCCATTCCAGCTTGTTTGGATTATATGGGATTTCCAAAAAGCTGTTGTACATCGGTTAATAATGAAATCTGTCATGGAATTCCAGATAAAAATGTAATTTTAAAAGAAGGAGACATTGTGAATGTGGATTGTACGACCATCGTACATCGGCATTATGCAGATGCCAGCCGTATGTTTTGTATCGGGAAAGTCAGTGATGAGGCAAAGCGTTTAGTAGATGTGACCAAAGAGTGTTTGAAGATTGGAATTGAAGCGGTACGCCCATGGGGATATTTTGGTGATATTGGTGCTGCCATACAAGAACATGCGCATAAAAATGGTTATAGCGTTGTAACGGATTTTTGTGGTCATGGTGTTGGAAATGCATTCCATGAAGATCCATACGTGCATCATGTAGGTATAAAAAATACAGGTATGGTCATTGCGCCGGGGATGGTTTTTACCATTGAACCTATGATTAATCAAGGTGTCAGTACATTATATATTGATAAACAAAATGGCTGGACCGCATATACTAGTGATGGAAAACTTTCGGCCCAATGGGAACATACGATTTATGTGACTGAAAAAGGTGTAGAGATTCTAGCTTATTAGAATCTCTTTTTATTTATATAACTATCGTATATAATTATTATAAAGAATGGATCAGGTTTCTGAAATTTAAAGGTTTCATAATAAAATAGTTTTTAGAAAAGAGACTTAATCTTCGTCATTTTTTGAAAAACAAAATCATTGTTTTAGTGTTTCAATAAGGAGTGAGGTGATATGTATGTTGTTTGTTGTTGTAGGTTTAATGATCTTGTTTTTGTTTATTTTATGGCTTTGGCTTTCTTCTATACGAGATGAAATTCGCAAGACAAATCAGTTTTTGGAAACTTTATTAAAGGAAAATCAAAAGAAATAACTAGCTTAATGTTTTATCGTGTTTTTCTTCATGCAAAATCTTTTTTAAGAAGATCAAAAATCTTGATATAATAAAAGCTTGTTGAAGGAGACATTATGGAACAAACAATTATTCAGAAAATAGCACAGGAGTTACAGATTACGCCTGTCCAAATCACTAATACATTATCGCTTTTAGAAGAAGGCAGTACAGTTCCTTTTATTGCCCGTTATCGAAAAGAGAGAACAAAAGGCTTGGATGAGGAACAAATACGTATCATTCAGGAACAATATGAATATCAAGTTCATCTGCAAAAGAGAAAAGAAGAAGTTTTACAGCGTATCGAAACTCTTGGAAAATTAGATGAAACGATACAAAACAGTGTTCTTTCTTGCACAAAATTGGCTGAAGTTGAAGAGTTATATCGTCCTTATAAACAAAAAAAGAAAACACGAGCTGGCATCGCAATTGATAATGGGATGAAACCTCTGGCAGATTTACTTCTTCGTTTTCCACGTCATTTTGATATGCACGAAGTACAGAGATTTTTAAATGATAAAGTGAGCGATGAAGCTGAAGCTTTACAGCAGGCAGAAGACATTATTGCGGAAAAAATCAGTGAAGATACCAACATTCGAAATAAGATTTATGATTCGATGATGCGATATGGAAGAATTCAAACAAGCGCAAAGAAAAATCATAATGATGAAACGAAAGTATATCGAATGTATTATGACTACTCAGAAAAGATATCTACATTAGCACCGCATCGTATTATGGCTATAGATAGAGCCGAAGATCAAAAAGTGATTTCTGTTTCAATAGTATTTAATGAGGAATATATAGAAAACTGGGTATGTAAAAGAATGATTCGTTATCCTTTATCGCCCACGGCAGATTATGTTAAAAAAGCTGTTTTAGATGGACTAAAGCGATTGGTATATCCTTCAATTGAGAGGTTGGTGCGCTCAGAGTTAACACAAAAAGCTCAAGAAAGCAGTATGGATGTTTTTTCTATGAATTTAGAGAAACTCTTGTTGCAGCCGCCAATGAAAGATAAAGTAATTTTAGGATTTGATCCAGCTTTTCGTACAGGTTGTAAGCTTGCGATCATTGATGCTTCAGGAAAGAAATTGTGTGTAGATGTCATTTATCCACATCAACCCAATGCTCATATACTAGAGGCTAAGAAAAAACTTGTAGAGTTATGCCAGAACTATCATGTTGATCTGATTGCGATTGGCAATGGTACGGCAAGCAGAGAAAGTGAAGCTTTTGTAGCAAAAGTCATTCAGGAATATAAACTACCGGTAGCTTATACGATCGTATCCGAAGCAGGTGCCAGTGTATATAGTGCCAGTAAGTTAGCAATCGAAGAATTTCCGGATCTAAAAGTGGAACAAAGAAGTGCTATATCAATTGCGCGAAGGTTGTTGGATCCGCTTTCAGAGTTGATCAAAATTGATCCGCAATCCATTGGAGTGGGACAGTATCAGCACGATCTGCCCAAGAAAAGGTTAGGAGAGCGTCTGTCTTTTGTCGTGGAAAAAGCGGTAAATTTAGTAGGTGTCAATATCAATACCGCAAGTCCTGTATTGTTGACAAATGTATCTGGATTGACAATGGCTATGGCTAACAGTATTGTTTCTTATCGCCAGGAACATGGTAAGATCACATCCAGACAAGAAATTAAAAAGATTCCTAAGATTGGTGCGAAATCTTTTGAACAGGCAGCCGGTTTTCTTCGTATAGAAGATGGTATAGAGCCATTGGATAGAACCGGTATTCATCCAGAATCATATGATATAGCACGCCAAGTATTACAAATTCTGCATCTAAAAGAAGAAGATATGGGCACAGAGCAGGCCAAAAAAGCGTTGGCGCAAGTGTCGATACAAGATCTACAAAATCAAGTGTCATGTGATGACTATACGCTGAAAGATATTTTAGATGCGATCGGTACACCATTACGAGACTATCGTGATCAAAATGATGCCCCTTTATTGCGCAAAGATATTTTGAGCATGGAAGATTTACATGTGCATGATCAATTAGAAGGCACAGTGCGCAATGTAGTAGATTTTGGTGCTTTTGTCGATATTGGTTTACATGAAGATGGTCTGATCCATATTTCCCAGATGTCTAGAAAAAGAATACATCATCCAAGTGAAATTCTTTCTGTGGGAGATGTCATCACGGTTTGGGTTTATAAGATTGATGAGGAAAAACAAAAGGTTCAATTGACATTGATACCTTAAAGAAAACCAGAAGCATTTATTCAGCTTCTGGTTTTTACGTGGCACTTTTATTTTTTCTTATGTTGATTTACTGCTTGTTTTAAGATGTATTCAATTTGAGAATTGATACTTCTTAGATCTTCATCAGCCCATATTGCGATATCCTGCCATAAAGATGCCGGAAGACGAAGGATCAATTGTTTCTTTTGTTTTTCTTTTAGTTTTAACGCTTTTTCTTTTTCGAGGATTTCCTGTTCCAGTTTTGCGAGTTTCTGCCGCCGTTCTTGTAGTTGTTTCTCTTTTTTATCTAAATCCATTAATAGATAGAACCACTATTTACGATGGGTTGTGTATCTTTGTTGGAACAGAGAACGACTAACAGATTGGAAACCATTTGAGCTTTTCTTTCTTCATCTAAAAGTACGATTTCTTCTTCGCCTAATTTATCGATAGCCATTTTAACCATTCCCACAGCACCATCAACGATTTTCTGACGAGCGGCGATGATGGCATTGGCTTGTTGTCTTTGCAGCATGGCAGCGGCAATTTCTTCTGAATATGCTAAGTGTGTGATACGTATTTCTTCAATATCCAAACCGGCACAAGCTACGCGTTTATCCAATTCTTCTTTCATATCTTTGGCAATCGCAACAGAACTTCCACGTAGAGTTCGTTCGTTGTTTTCGTCATTTTCTTCCTGGTTTAAATCATCGTACGGGTAAAGCCTTGCGATATTACGAATCGTGCTATCTGCTTGAATGGATAGAAACTCTGCATAATCCTCTACATTAAACACAGCTTTTGTAGGATCTACGACTTTCCAAATGATGACAGCTCCAATGATGATAGGATTTCCTTGTACATCATTAACTTTCTGTATGCCGTTATCCAGAGTCATGCTTTTTAAGGAAATTGTTTTTTTACCTAATGTCATACCGCTAACTTCAATGGAGTTCTCTTTGATTCCTACTTTTTTAGTTTGTGAAGTTACACGGTTTTGGTATACAGGATTGACATAGGAAACAAATGGATTTACAAAGAAAAAACCAGGTTTTAAGATCGTTCCATAATATTTTCCAAATAAAGTAAGAACCAAAGCTTCATTAGGTTTTACAACTTTTAAACCACATAAAAGGATTAGAAATACAATAAACAATATTGTTCCCATAAAAATAAAGGTGATGCCAAGTCCAACATTTGTTTCATCAGCTGCCATGATACATCCCCAAGTAAATAGGAAAATACTGGCAATCAAACCAATCAAATTGATCAACAACATTAAAAATCCATTGAGAGGTTTGATTTCTTTCTGGGTAATTTCTTGATTCATAACGTTCCTCCAAAATATCTATTTGATATCATTATGATATCATAAAACATTGAAAAGTAAATAGTGTTGTTTAAAAATAAAACGGGTGACCACATTGGTCATAGTACAAATCTTGTCTTATGAGGGGTTTAGGAGTAAAATTATAATATAAGGAAAGGAAGTATCAGCATGGAAAAATGGACTCAAGAACAGTATGCAGCCCGTTTACAGGAAATGAAACAAGAAGCACATGACAAGATGTGGTTATACATTGAAGTTAACGCTAAAGAATTCATGAACGAATGTGAACCGGGTGTAAAAGGTAACACGACTACCTGCTGTAAAGCTATGTTGGATGCGATGTTAGAAGGGGACGGCTTTATCGTTGAACCAAAGGTGAAAACTAAAGTTGCTGGAACATTAACGATTCGTTATTATGTAGACAACTTGCATCCTGGACGTAGAAAATATTCGGAAGTCAATAACTAGTTATAGCATTACACCACTCTTTAAAAGAGTATGGGATCTTGAGCGTTTGTGCTTTGGATCCCTTTATTTTCCATTTTTCCTTTCTTTGCGAATCATGTATAATATAAATATACGCAGGTACATCATATGGATAAAAATGTAATAATTACTATATCTCGACAGTTTGGTTCTAATGGTAGAGAAATAGGCAGACAATTGGCAGAGTATTTGGATATCGGTTACTATAATAAAGAAATCATGGAAATGATTGCCAATGATTTTGGAATTAACCCAGACTTTTTCCGTGAAGAAAATCGTAATGAGCAAGGTTTGTTTTCAATATCTGGAAGACATACGCTATCGGCTATAACGGAACTTTCTGTGAATTCAGAAGTTTATGAAAAAGCATCTGAACTCATTCAAGGTATCTCACAAAGAGAAAGTGCGGTTATAGTAGGCCGTTGTGCAGATTACATACTAAAGGATCATCCAAATACCATAAAGTTGTTTATATATTCTGATTTAGAGACAAGAATCAACTGGAGCATCCAGGAATATAAAGTTCCGGCTCGAAAGGCCAGAAAGTTTGTCCATGATCAAGATGAAAGACGTGCTGGTTTTTATGAATTTTACACGGGACAAAAATGGGGCGCCAGTTCAAATTATGATATGATGATCAATACTTCCAGAATGCAAACAGAGGATATTGTAAAGATGTTGTCTGAGCTTTATGATATAAAAATGGGTACAAAAACACTTAAAGGTGCATATCTTGATCAATATCTGGCTCACAAAAATGTCTTTTTTGAAGAAGAAACAGGACAAAGTTCATAAAAAAAGATGGGAAACACAACAGGGCTTCCCATCTTTTTAAGTTACATCATATATGGTGTCGCAAAATAAATGATAAAGATTACCATTAATACCCAGACGGTTGGATGAATCTGCTTGATACGTCCAGCTGCACACATTCCAACTGTATAGACGATAAATCCGCAAGCGATACCATTAGAGATAGAATACATCAATACCATCATTAAGATAGTGACAAATGAGCTTGTGGCATAAACCATATCATTCCAATCAATACCTTTTAATTGTTGAGCCATCATGACTCCAACAACGATCAAGGCTGGTGCTGTTACGGCATTTGTGACAGCGCTTAAAATGATTGGAGAAATCAAAATGGATAGAAGGAATAAAATACCGGTAGTTACTGCGGTCAGTCCGGTTCTTCCACCGACTCCAACACCAGAACTGGATTCTACAAAGCTGGTAACTGTACTAGTACCAATGGCAGCTCCAAATACAGTACCGATCGCATCGGCTAATAAAGCTCTTTCGGCATTTTCCAATTCACCTTTTTCATTGACTAAACCGATACGGTTTCCAATGGAAATCAATGTACCGGCTGTATCAAAGAAATCAACAAATAAGAAAGAAAAGATGATTACGAAAGCGGCCATAGGATTGCTGAAGAGTTCTCCAAAACCATCAATAAAGGCACCTGCTCCATGCATAGACAGATTTAATGTAAAATCAGTGGGTAGGGCTGGCATATTCGCAAAGCCCATCATACCGCCGATGATCCCTAAAATAGCAGTAATGACCATTCCTACAAATACGGCAGCCGGAACATTTTTGATCACTAGCGCAATAGTGATCAGTAAACCAATTATTGCCAATAATACGGCTGGATCGGTTAAATTACCAATGCCTACAATAGTTGAAGAATTAGATACGATAATACCAGCATTTTTTAATCCGACAAATGCGATGAAAAATCCGATTCCTGAGCCAATCGCAAGCTTTAGCTGAATAGGTATGGCATTGATGATCATTTGTCGAATACCTGTTACGGAAATCAAAATAAAGATCACACCGGAAATAAATACAGCGCATAGAGCAGCTTGCCAGCTGTATCCCATTCCCAAACAAACTGTATACGAGAATAAAGCATTTACCCCCATTCCGGCTGCCAGTGCAACTGGATAGTTGGCTACAAGTCCCATGATGATACTGGCAAATGCTGCAGATATAGCGGTTGCCATAAATACAGAGCCTTGATCCATGCCGGCATCACCTAAAATGATAGGATTGACACCCAGGATATAGGCCATTGCCAGGAATGTCGTGAGTCCTGCCAGGATCTCCGTTTTTACCGAAGTCCCTTTTTCTTTGAGCTTAAAAAGTTTTTCCATGTTTCTCTCCTTTGTCTTTTTATGAAACAAAGACTCATCTATTGTAACTTGTAAATTAGATATGAACAAGATACACAATATAGAAAAAAACAGGAAAAACGAATTTTTTAAGATTCTGTATGGACAGAAATAAATTTTCTTAAGTAAAAAGAATATATTTTCGTATCAATGGACTTGTTCTCTATTTGCTTCATGGCTTTTTGATAAGTCTCCAATTGTATAGAATATCGTTCTATAAATTCTTCTTCATGTTCTAGATGATCTGTTTTAAAATCAATAATAATGATTTTTTCTTTGTCCCATACAACCAAATCCATAAAACCATGAACGATATTTTCATCTGCTTTGATTATATAAGGACATTCAAAACGATGTTTTAATTTCATATAAAGAGCATATTCTTGGTTTTGATTTAAGGCTTGTAAAAGTTGCAGATCATAAGATGTTAAGTCATATCCATGTTCTGTGGCATAATGTTGTAATTCTTCTTTTTGATACGGATAAGAAAGTGTAGCTGCCATTTCATGAAATAAAGTACCCCTTTGCATGGAATTGGATATGTCTAAATCAATGTCCGGCCACTGAAGTAATTGTTTATTTAATGTCGCTGTTGCGTTTGTCAAAGACAAAGTTTTTTTATTGTAGATTGGATGTTCTGCCTGTTTTTTTGCTTGTTGTTTTAAAACAGGACGTGTATATACATTTTGAATTCTTTCAAAATGTACTTGACCAGAATCTTTATGATAGTATGCATGAAAGATCCAACTTGTATAACTTTGTCTTTTTAAAAGGCTTTGTAAGGACAAAGGCGCTTCATAATTTTTGGCGCTGGAAATAGAATCTAATAAGATCAATTCTTTTTCTGCTCTGGTAGTAGCTACATAAAAAACACGCATCTCTTCTTCTAATTCATCTTGCAGCTTTTTAGTGCGTATGGCAAGGTGTGCTTTACTGGGAAGCTTGATTCGTCTTTGTGCATCAAGCTGAAGGAAACCAATTCCCAGTTTTTCATCGACAATGACAGGTTCGCTGGAAATACGATCCTTTGTTTCATGTTGCGAATATACATATACGATAGGAAACTGTAACCCTTTGGAATGATGCATGGTTTTAATGGATACTACATCAGCTTCTTTTCCATAAGGATAAGCTTCAGATAAACTATCAAAACGAGCTGCTTGTACATGTTGCTGCAAGAAGTTTTCTAAGTCCATAGTATCATTTAGCTGACTGGCAAATTGTAAAAACAGATCTAAATTTGTTTTATCTTGTGCACTTGTATGTGATTCATAAAAATCATGCCATGCATATAATTTTCGAATCAACAAAGGAACGGGATCTTGTTTCCATTTACAAATTGTAAAAAAGTCTTGCATAAGCGCACTATCTTTTAAGTGCATATATAAAGAGGTGCCTTTTTCTTTTGTAAGACAGGCTTGCGCTAACTGGTCAGGTTGAATTTGACAAAAAGGTGAGAATAAAGTAGCACATAAGGCAATATCGTTATATGGATCGACAATGGCTTCCAGACAACTTAAGACGATCTGAATACTGGCATTGGTATAAAATCCATGATCGATTTCTGCCAAAACGGGAATATCATAGGCTTCTAAAGCCTTTTTGATTTCTTCTTGTGGTCCATGACTGCGAGTTAAAATACAGATATCTTTGAAAGGAACTCCTTTTTCTTTATGTTTGAGGATATCATGAGCTAAAATGTCCAGCTTGTTTTCTCTTGCGATAGATTTCGCTTCTATTTTTGAAATATTTTCTTGTTCGGCTAACATATCGGATTCCGTATACAAAAAACGTATCGGATACTGCTCTCGTTGTTCTTGTGCTTTTGTACCTGGTCGGGCTATATCTTTTTGATCAAACTGTTTGCTCATTCCATCCACGTTCATGATCTTTTGATAAAAGTCATTGTTAAAATGGATGATAGATGCATTAGAACGATAGTTTTCATCAAGAACTAACGTACAGGAAAACTCATCTTGTTTTTCCATATGATGTTTCATAATTTCTGGTTTGGCATGACGAAAACCGTATATGCTTTGTTTGATATCGCCGACACGAAAGACATTATTTTTACGTGCAAAACAAGATAATATACTTTCTTGTAGATCATTGGTATCTTGAAATTCATCCACTAAAATCATCTTATATTTATTTTGTACTTCTTGTGCTATATCTTTTTGACATAGAAGCTGATAGGCAAAATGTTCCATATCGCCAAAGTCCATCACTTCTTTTTCTTTTTTGATCTGCGCATAAAATTTTTGCGTTGTTAAAGCTAAAGTACAAAAAGTCTCTTTTAATTCTTGTGTATCTTTTGTCTCTGTTTGATAAAAATCTGCATCAAATAAAAGATCTGTGATCTTTTTTTCAGCTTTTTTATACGCTTCATTCTCTGCTTTTGTATCTATGTCGTCGTATTTGTTTTTTAGACGCACGGTATTGGAAAGATAGACTAAAAAACTTTGTTTAAATAGCTCATAGTTTTTATGATGAAGGGCATTTAAACAAGGCTGTAAAGCTTCTTTTTTCGCAAGCAGTTCTTCTGCTTCTGTTTGCAGGATCATCTCTTGTAAAAGCGCGTCCATAGAAAGCAGATACTGATCAAAATAATGAAAGAACCAATTATCTGTTAAAGAAGAAGGCTTGTGAATCAAGGATTGAATCCAATCTTCCGGTTCAGGTTTTGACCATGCGGTTTGAATCAAAGTTTCCAGGCTTTTTTTGATATCTTCTTCTTTCTTGCCAAAACTGGAGAAAAAGAGATAAAGGTTTGCCATTTTTTGCACAGGCAAACTAAAACAAGCTTGTTGAAAAGCCTGTTCAAAAGCTTGTCTTTGAATGGTATCATCGATCGTTCGGGACATTTTATAGCTAATGGGAATTCGATAATAATAATTTTGCACGATACCCAGACAAAAACTGTCGATCGTACATATACTGGCAGTTTCTAACAGTGCTAATTGTTCTTCGATATAAGGAGAAGAAGCAGCGTTTTCCAAAGAGATCTTCAAACGACTTTTCATCTCATTTGCCGCATCGTTGGTAAAAGTCATTGCCAAAATGGAATCAATGGAAATTTTATCTTTTAGTACAAGCTGGCATAATCGTTGCACAAGAACGCTTGTTTTACCGCTTCCGGCACTGGCAAAAACCAATACGTTTTTATCGCGAATATCAATAGCTTGTTGTTGAGCTGGACTAAAGCGCATGATCTTCCTCCTTTTCTAGTCGGCTGTTTTTTACGACTTCATTGGCAGCATTTCTGCAAATCGTCTTATAGGCGCAATAATCACAAGCACCTTTGGTATGATCGGGTTGTATCATACCGCTTTTTATATCTTCCAATAAAGAAAAAAGAATGGTTTGCCATTGTTCTTTAATTTGATTATATTCTGGCTGTTCTTTCTTTTTGGCAAAATGATCGTTGTCACTATATATCGATAAATCTTGAAACATAAGACCGGCTAATTTTTTTTGTTTTGCGGCTTCTTGAACTTGTTCTTTTAAATCCAACGCAGTAGCTTCTGGTATCTTCTTTCGATAATTCACTTTATAAGCTAAAGCGGTTTGCGGTGATGTCTTAAGAGATATGTAGTAACAGCCGGCTGGCAGACAATGACTGTTTTTTTCATAGGCAATCGTGTATGTAATTAACTGTAAGGCAAGTCCGGCACCAAATTCCTGTATGGATATATCTTTGTCAGAACTTTTATAGTCAAAGATCACAAAAGAACTTTGCGATGCATCAATGCGATCGATATAGCCATACAAAAGAACCGGGGTATCTTGCCATTCCAGCTGCATCTGCACTTTATATTCCTGATGTGATGTATGCATATGCCAATCTTGTTCAAATCCATCGAGCTGTTCTAATATTTTTAATATTTTATCGATGGTTTCTAAAGCAACTCTTTCAAAAAAAGGTCGTTGTTGCGGATATACTTGTTGAATAAACAAAAATTCATTTTGAACAAGTTTTGTCACAGTTTCTTTATTTGCTTTCGTATATTCTTTTTGATATGTATCCATTAAAACTTCTAAAATGTGATGATAAATCGAGCCTTGCATACGAATGTCCAAAGTTTCTCGTTTTTCTTTTAAATAGAGTCCGTAATGAAGAAAATGTTGTAGTGGACAACGGGCAAAAGATTCTAATCGAGATATGGAACCGGTAAATTGTCCTTCTTTAAAGAAAAGTGATTTTGTCAAAGACGGATCTAAAACAAAATGAGGTTTTTCATAAATTGAACTTTCTTTTATATCTTGAAACTGTGGCTTTTTACCAATCCATTTTTCTAATTCATGACTTTCCGGATTTTCTTTGCCATCATAAGTGGCTTCCGGAACCAAAATATATAATGTTTCAGGCAAAGACAGGCATGTGAAAAGTTGTTCACGTTGTTTTTTTAATCGGGAGGCCAAAGAAGGTACAAGAAGGTTTGCCAAATAGGTTTCATCATAGATACCATTATGCATAGAAAGGCCGGGGAATAAACGTGCATGTGCATCGGTTAAAAAACAGACTTTTCTTAATGCTGTAATTTCATTTCTTTGGCCGATCAAAACACCTTGTATGTTAGTAGCGATAGAAGCATTGGTTTTTGCGGTTAAAAAATCGCATAAAAACAAGAGATCTTCTTTTGTTTCTATAAATGGAAGACATTGTTTTAAGACATCCTGAATTTGTTGAAATTCATGCAGGTTTTCTATCGTACAGGCATTTTGTTCTTGTAGATATAATAAGATGGCTTTAATGTCATCTATATCCCAATGAAGCAAGGGCTCATGTTCTTCTAGCCATTGTAATGTTGCGGCAATTTGTTTTTGCAGGTGTTCAAATCCATATTCATCTAATAAAGCATTTTCCTGATAAGAATCAGGAAGGTGAGACTTTCTTGTTTGAAGCAAATCCGGAAACTGACGAAGCGTAGACTGTACATTTTCTTTGGTTTCAGGATGAAGCGCATTGATCATAGTAATAAAACTTTCAGTATCTTTGGATGCGATCCACTTCAGGCAACAAATCAACTGATAACTAAGCACAGAAGGTGTATCTTCTGTAAGAAAAGTATAAGGAATCTGATATGCATCTAACATTTGCGCCAATACTTGTCTTTGCCCAGCTTGATCACAACAAATAAATACATCATCGGCATCGTATTGATCGACTATGGTTTGTGCGATAAGCACAGCTTGTTTTCGAGCATTTGCGATAGACCAATACTCTATTTTAGTGTATGATTCTTCTTCAAGGGTATGAGCACCATTTTTAAGTAAAAAATCGATCCAGAGACTTTCTTCTTCGTTATATTCATACTGAAGAATATAAACTTGATCAAAATTTGGAGTTTGTTTTAAAATCTTTGGTATTTGTTTTTCACGAATCTCTAGATCTTCAAGAAGGCATAAGATTTCTTTTAGATCTTTTTCTTTTTGGTTGTTTTCGCTCAGTGTATGAAAATCAATGCCATAAGTTTTGGCATATTGAATAAAGTGAAGTGTATCACGTACAAAATCATAGCTTTTCCGGCTGGGGTAAAAAACGTTAGTTGAAGAGCAGTCCTGGCATTTTCTCATTGTTTTAAACAATAATGTAGTCTCATCAATTTTTTTTCCTTTAAAAAATTGTTGTATAAATTGTTTTAGACTGTAAACTTCTAAACCAATCGTGTTTCCCTTGGCTTGTTGTATAGTTTGATATAAAGGCAGATGTAGACTGGCCGGTGCAATCAGCATGCCTTGTTCAGGTATTCTTAACATGGTTTCATTATATCGTAAAATAGAAAGAATAAAAAATGCACCGTAAGAAAACTGTTTGCGCTCATTATTTTTTTGGTAAAATAATAATATGAATCGTAAAAATAAATTATATCTATTTTTTAATACCAAAAAAACAGTGTTATATAACTTATCGATGACGATATTGATGTTGTTGATTGTCAGTGGAATAGGCAGTTTGTTTTATCGTATGGGATTGGATGATGCGACCATTATTTTATTATATCTTTTAGGTGTAATGATCCTTGCGATAATCACAACGCATCGTTTCTATTGTTTTTTGTTTTCTTTGGTCAGTGTATTGACTTTTAACTATTTATTTACATATCCACAATTTACTTTTCGAGCGTACAATAAAGATCATGTCGCCACTTTTTTGATTTTCTTTGTTACTTCTTTTCTGGCAGGTGCCCTGGCCATTCAGTTGAAAAATCATGCACGTATGTATTCGCAAGATGCTTATAGTGCACAGGTTTTGTTTAATACCAGTCAGCAGCTTTCAAAGGCAAAAGATGCATCGCAGGTATTTTCCTGTACCGCTGTACAGCTTCATAAACTGATGAATACAGGGATTATCATCTATCCTATACAAGATGAAAAACTTCAGCCTTCCATTACGTATGGAACTATTTCTCAAAGCATGTTATATAAAAATGAAAAAAACAGTGTAGATAAAGTTTTAAAAAAAGGAGCTTATGTGGGATTAATGGCTTCAGAACAGGGCGTGTATGCTCCGATTCATATGGATGATAGTTTTTTTGGTATTGCCGGTATTGAAATAGAAAAAGATAAGATAGATTCTTTTGAGGAAAATATTTTATTGTCTATATTAGGAGAATCGGCAATGGCCTTAAAAAATTTGAAGATCTTAAAAGAAAAAGAAGAAGCGGCGATATTGGCTGAAAATGAGCGTTTACGCTCTAATTTATTAAGGATGATCTCTCATGATTTAAGAACGCCTTTGACTTCAATTTATGGCAATGCCAGTAATCTTTTAAATCATGAATCGCTTTTAGATGAATCAGTTCGTCATAATATTTATATAGATATTTATGATGATTCTAAATGGTTAATTGATCTTGTGGAAAATCTTTTGGCTATTACTCGTTTGGAAGAAGGAGGAGTGGATCTTCATATTAGTGATGATGTGATGGAAGATGTGATCGATGAAGCTCTAAATCGTATTGATAGACATCAATTGGAACATTCTATTGAATTTTTGACAAAAGATGCGATCACAGTTGCCAAAATGGATTCACGTTTGATTGTGCAGGTCGTAGTGAATCTGATCAACAATGCGATCAAACATACCCCGCCAGGATCTTGTATACAAATTGAAACTTGTACAAAAGGAAATCAAGTTGAAGTTTCTATCAAAGATGATGGACCAGGAATTCCAGATGAAAAGAAAGATAAGATTTTTGAGATGTTTTATACAGGCGCTAATACAGTAGCTGATTCAAAAAGAAGTTTAGGCTTGGGATTGGCACTTTGTCAAAGTGTGATCCAGGCACATCACGGTACTATTAAAGTTGAGGATAATATACCGCATGGTGCCATATTTACATTTACATTGCCGGCAGGAGGAATACGATGAATAAAATGAAAATATTAGTGGTAGAAGATGATATTTCCGTAAAGAACTTGATTGTGACTACACTTCAGGCACACGGATATCAGTATTTAAGTGCCAAAAATGGAAAAGAGGCAATATTAGAAGCTTCCAGTCATAATCCGGATGTGATTTTATTAGATCTAGGCTTGCCAGATATTGACGGAGTAGAAATTATAAAAAAGGTACGTTCCTGGTCGAATATGCCTATTATCGTCGTGAGCGCACGAAGCGAAGACAGTGATAAAATTGAAGCATTAGATGCCGGAGCGGATGATTATCTGACAAAACCATTTTCTGTAGAAGAGCTTTTGGCAAGATTACGCGCTACGCAAAGAAGGCTTTCTATATTACAAAATGCTTCTTTTATGGAAGCTTCCAGTTTTACAAATGGAGATCTTCATATTGACTATGCAGCTGGTTGTGCATATTTAAAAGGTGAAGAATTACATTTAACGCCGATCGAGTATAAACTTCTTTGTCTTTTATCACAAAACATGGGGAAAGTACTGACACATAAATACATTACTCAAGCTATTTGGGGAACGTGTTGGGAAAGCGATGTAGCTTCTTTACGTGTCTTTATGGCCACATTAAGAAGAAAGATTGAACCGAAAGGTTCTAAAACTCGCTATATTCAGACACATATTGGCGTAGGATATCGTATGTTGAAAGTTGAAGATTAAACAAATTTCTTAATTTAAAATTAATGCAGCTCTATGGAATTTATACAACCTCTTAATACATACCGCGGTAAAATAATGCAAAAGTTAGAGGAAAGCATATGAATTTAAATGGAGAGGCCAGTAAAAATAAAGGAACGATCTTAAATGGTAAGCCGTTGTATGGATATGATAGTTCCAAGAAAATGCGGTATAGAAATCATGTATTTAAGCATCGTGCAATGATTCAAAGGTGGCGTAAAGATCCAAATGTGCTACATAAGAATCATATGATGACAATCATTATTTTTATTGGTGTGATAGTAATTTGCTTTCTGATCGCTTTTGTGTTGAAAAAGGGGTAAAAAGGAGCTGCTATGTTTATTTTGATACCGATTTTGATTATTATTCTTGTTGCTTGTATTTTTTATACTGTACGTATTGTTCCACAGACAGAAGAATATGTGATTGAGTTTTTGGGAAGATATAAGACAACATGGAGTGCAGGAATCCATTTCTTGATTCCATTTTTTGAAAGAGTGGCTTGTAAGGCAACGTCTAAAGAACAGTGTGCTGATTTTGAACCACAATCTGTGATCACAAAAGACAATGTTTCTATTTATGTGGATACCGTTGTCTATTTTAAGATCTTTGATTCTAAATTGTTTGCTTATGGTGCTGCCAATCCTTTATTTGCCTTAGAAAATCTGGCGGCCACCACACTTCGTAATTTAATTGGGGATATGACTTTGGACGAAGCTTTAACTTCTCGTGATACGATCAACGTAAAACTAAAAGATATACTGGATGAAGCCACTGATCCTTGGGGCATTAACGTAAGCCGGGTAGAATTAAAAAATATCGATCCACCAACAGAAATAAAAAACGCAATGGAAAAGCAGATGAAGGCAGAACGTGAAAAGCGCGAAAAGATCTTGCAGGCAGAAGCTTTTCAAGAGTCTGAGATCAAAAAGGCAGATGGAGAAGCACAGGCGATGATCAAACGTGCGCAAGCTAAACGCGATGCGGATATTGCGATTGCACAAGGAAAAGCGAAAGCTATTGAGTTGACGTATAATGCGGAATCTGAAGGCTTAAAGCGTCTAAAAGAAGCCAAGGCTGATACAGCTGTTGTGCAGTTAAAATCTTTTGATGCTTTACAAAAATTGGCAGATGGCAAAGCTACAAAGATCATTATACCGACTTGTGTAGCGGATAGTACGACACGTCAATCTATCTTTGCGGAAATGTTGAATACGCCAATCGAAGAAAAAAACTAAAATATAGTAAAATAACGCATTCGAATTGTAGTAAGTTTAAAAGAATAAGTGAACTTTCTTACAAAGAATGCGTTTTTATTTTGTGAATGAATATAAAACGAACTCTTTAAAATATCAAAAAAATAACATAAGTATTGACTTTCCTATACGGGGGGGGGTAATATTTATATGACTAATAAATTATATTGGTCAAAAAGTTATTTTTTTGTACAAAGAAAGAAACTGAATTTAGGAGGTGTAATAATGAAAAAAATAACTAAGACTGCATTGTCTGGCCTTGTTGCAGTTACAATGATTCCTGCAGTTGCAGCGCCATTAGTGGCAAATGCTGAAGGAAATCAGCCAGCTGTTGAAGAAAAACAGATTCCTCAACAAATTGAATTTGTTACAGCAGATGGAACGATTGTTTCTTCCACTACTTTAAATCTGACAAAAGGATCTCATCAATTTTCTGAATTGACTCTTCCACAAGGGTATGAACTTGTATCAGATGATAATTTTAATGTAGTGAGCTCATCTGATATTATTCAAGTTACAGTCCGGGCAAAGGAAGCTAGTGAAGAAGTAAATACTGTGGTTGCTAATGTCCAGTTTTTAGATGAAAATGGAAAAGCAGTTGGTGGTGGATATTATACATTACCTGCAGGAGTTCAAAATTATTCTATATTAAACCAGTATTTGCCAGAAGGTTATGCCTTGAGTCAGACAGGTGATTTTTATGTGCAACCAGATGGTTTTTATCCTGTTAATGTCACCAAAACAGTATTAAATGTTATTACTAATATTCAGTTTGTCGATGCAAACGGGAAAGCTGTAGGCGGTGGCTATTATGCATTACCTGCAGGTGTACAAAATCTTTCAATATTAAATCAATATGTACCAGAAGGTTATAAATTAGCCGAAAATGGAGATTTCAATGTACAGCCAGATGGCTTTTATCAAGCTAAAGTTGTAAAAAATACAAGTGCGATTATCCATGTCACATTTAAGAGCACAGGTGGAAAAACTTTAGGCGGTGGTGACTACTTTGTCGATGAAGATGGAGATGGAGTGGCAAATTATAGCGAATTACAATTGCCAGAAGGATATAATTTAACAGAAACCGGAGATTTCTTTGTAGAAGCTAATAAAAACTATAAAATTACATTAAAGAAAGAAGTAGAAGGTACGATTATTAATGTAACTTTTGTTGATGAAGAAGGAAATAACTTAGGTGGAGGCGACTATTTTGTCGATCCGGATGATGATGGAATTGCCAACTATTCTGAATTAGCATTGCCAGAAGGTTATGAACTAATGAATGCTGGAGATTTCTTTGTTGATGCCAATAATCCGTATACAATTACTTTACATAGAATTCAAACACATGAAGTAGAACAAGATTCGGCAACTTTAGTTGTTAAATATGTTAAAGAAGGTACAAATGAAGTAGTTGGAGAAGATGAAGCCTATACTGCTGAAGGTATAAAAGGAGAGGTTCATACTTTTACAGTTGATTTAAAAGCACCTAAAGGTTACAAACTGGTAGAAGATAAAGATTCATTATCTTTTGATGTTGAGTATGGTCAAAATGCTGAAGCTTTTGTTAAAGTAAAAGCACTGGAAGATAAAAACGATGAAAAGAAAGATGAAGCCAAGGCCAATGATACTAAAGAATCAAAGAAGGAAAACAAAGGTGTGGATACTGGTGTCGCCACACCTTTGGCAGGCCTTTTTGCAACGATGAGCGTTGCCTTAGGTGGAATGATTACTTTGTTACGTCATAAAAACAGAAAATAATGAATTTGATTTAATGCAGTCACTATATGGCTGCATTTTTTATTATGTCAGAATTTCGTATTCAAAATAAAAAGTCCTTTACATAAAGGACTTTATAAGCTTTGGTAGTGCGCACGGGGTTCGAACCCGTAAATGCAGCCTTGAGAGGGCTGTGAGTTAACCATTTCTCCAGCGCACCAATTGAGATAAATATATTCTACCATCAAATGAATAAAAATGAAATAAAAAAGTTCCCATATGGAACGGGAACTTCATTACAGAATAGGAATGTATTTTGTTTCTTCCTCTTCTTTTTTAGCTTGTGTAGGTACAGTGATTTTTAATTCACCATTTTCAAAGCTGGCTTTGATATCTTGTTGTTTTACATTATCTCCTACATAGAAGCTACGTGAACAAGATCCTGTGAAACGTTCTTGACGAACGATGCGACCTTGATCATCTTTTTCTTCATTATTTGAATTTCTTGTCGCAGTGACTTTCAAATATCCATCTTTTAATTCCAATTGAATATCTTCTTTATTGATGCCTGGTACTTCCATGTTCAATTCATAATATCCATTTTTTTCGGTAATATCAGTTTTCAATAAATTGGCAGGTGTTTTCGATGTATAGTTATCATTAAACAAATCATCAAACAAATCAAATGCTCTATATCCTGGATAGAATTTCATATATATCACCTCCGTATTAAACGATATGAATATTCTATCGAGTTAGCACTCTATTTCTAACTCTGCTAATATTATAACACTATTTTTAGCACTGTAAAGAGAAAAGTGCTAAAAATAAAAAATCAGGTTAAAACTTTACCTGATCTTTTATGTGAAGACATATTTTCATCGTTAAAAATAAAACAAAGGATTCAATAGGGAACATAATAACGTTTTTTAAAATACGTTCACTGACAAGTACCCAGAAAGCATTACCGTACATCATGGAAAGCCATAATGAATTTAAAAATAAGTTTACGATAAGAATGACAGAAAGTCGTGCCAGAGCGCATCTTACTATACCGATTTTTTCTTGTTTATAGAAAAATAAAGAATAAAGTACGGCAATCATAACGGAACTAAGCATGAACCATGGCTGATAAGGACCTACAGGATGAAGCATATAATTGATCGTGTCTAGAACAAAAGCAGCTATCATATTAGGGTAGGGGCCATAAAAATAACAGCTGGCGGCTACGGCAATACTGCCAAAAGACAGTTTCAACATTGGCGTTAACTGAATGGAAAACATGTTGATGATAACATTCAATGCACAGAATAAGCTAACGCCTACCAACACGCGAATATCTTTTAGAGATTTCGCATTTTCTTTAAACATAACAAAGTATTGATTCATATAAAAATACCTCCTTTCCCATCGTGCAATGGAAAAAGAGGTTTGATTTGTCCATTACAACAGCGGGATGCAAAATATGTATCGCAAGAATCCTTTTCGTTTTCAGACCAACTCCCCGTGTCTGAAACACTTAACGCACATATTTTTACTCTGCTATATAGACAGTATAACGCAACCTGGATCATATGCAATATAAAAGCATAAAAATGTTAATCATATTGCTTACCGTGAAGTGAAAAAGTAAATTCCACACCTGGAAGAATTTCATTGATTTTACTTTT
>CABVDD010000023.1 GCA_902497095.1 uncultured Faecalicoccus sp. | reverse complement strand
GAGATGAAGATACTATACAGAAATGTAGGAGTAAATTCACTGTTGAAATAAAGAAGGACTAAATTCAACGTTTTTCCTCTGGGTGTGGAATTTACTTTTTCACTTCAGCTAATACAGTTAAGTCGAGAGACTTCTTTTTTTTGTTGAATAATTGTTGTATAATTAATATCGTCTATTTCTGTACATATTTGTATAGAATGAAAGTGTAAGATAAGGAGAATCGGGAATGAAAGTACATGACTTTAATGAAGTAGTTAATCATATGAAAACGTCGGGTTTTGTGTATCAGGGATCCGAAATTTATGGTGGACTTGCCAATACATGGGATTTTGGTCCTTTAGGTGTGGAATTAAAACAAAATATCAAGAACGCATGGTGGAAGCGTTTTATTCAGGAAGATCCAAATAATGTAGGGATCCAAAGTGCTATTTTAATGAATCCGAATGTTTGGGTGGCTTCTGGTCATGTTGGTGGTTTTAGCGATCCTTTAATGGATTGTAAAGAATGTAAATCCAGATTCCGTGCTGATCAGTTGATTGAGGAGGCTACACACAATGAAGTGAGCCCTAATGGCTGGAGCAATGAAGAAATGGAAACTTATATTCGTGAACATGAAATAGCATGTCCAAAATGTGGTGCAAAAAACTTTACGGATATTCGTCAGTTCAACTTAATGTTTAAGACTTTCCAAGGTGTATTGGAAGATGCGAAAAGCACAATTTATTTACGTCCGGAAACAGCACAGGGAATTTTTGTGAATTTTAAAAATGTTCAAAGAACGATGCGTAAGAAATTGCCTTTTGGTATTGGTCAAATTGGAAAAAGTTTCCGTAATGAGATTACGCCAGGTAATTTTATTTTCCGTACCCGTGAATTTGAACAGATGGAACTTGAATTTTTCTGTAAACCGGGAACTGATCTAGAATGGTTTAAAACATATTGTGATGCTTGCGTGCAATTTTTAAAAGATCTTGGTTTAGATGAACAAAACATTCGTCTTAGAGAACATGCTAAAGAAGAATTGGCACACTATTCTAATGGTACCAGTGATATTGAGTATAATTTTGCCGATCCAATTGGATGGGGAGAATTGTGGGGCATTGCCGATCGTACCGATTTTGATTTAAAAGCGCATCAGACAACAAGTAAACAAAGTTTGGAATATTTTGATCCGCAAACAAATGAAAAATATATTCCATATGTCATTGAGCCAAGTGTTGGTGTTGAACGTTTGCTTCTGGCATTGATGTGTGAAGCTTATACTGTTGAGGAATTAGAAAGAGATACACGTGTTGTTTTAAAGTTACATCCATATTTGGCACCATATAAGGTAGCTATTTTACCTTTATCAAAAAAATTGCAGGATAAAGCTGGTGAAGTATTTAGTGAGTTATCTAAACATTTCGCATGTACATATGATGAAAATCAAAATATTGGTAAACGCTATCGTAGACAAGATGCGATTGGTACACCTTATTGCGTAACGATTGACTTTGATACTATGGAAGATGGTTGCGTAACGGTTAGAGATCGTGATTCTATGGCGCAAGAACGTATTAAAATTGAAGATTTGAAGGATTATATAGAAAAACGAGTGCAGTTTTAGTAGGTGATAATTTGAGCTGGATCAAAGAAGAGGATATGCGTGCGATACGTCAACAGGCAGATATTGTAGATGTTTTATCACACTATCTTTCTCTAACAAAAAAAGGGAAGAATTATATGGCAGTCTGTCCGTTTCACGATGATCATGATCCCAGTCTTTCCATTTCCACAGATAAACAAATTTTTAAATGTTTTGTATGTGGAACAGGAGGTAATGTTTTTTCATTTGTACAAAAGATAGAAAACATTTCTTTTCCGGAGGCTGTTGTTAAGGTGGCAGAAATGATCGGTTATCCTTTACGCATAGAAGCGCCGATCGTTAAGGAACAAAGTGCTGAACAGCCTTATTTTGATTTGATGCAGTCGTATATTCAGTTTTGTGCCTATGAACTACAAAGTGAAGATGGTTTTTCTTGTATGCAATATTTACAAAGTCGCCATATTCATGAAGATATCCGAAAGCGTTTTGAGATTGGATATGCGCCATTTGATGAACGTTCACTGCATTACTTCAAGGCTAAAAATTATTCGACAAAAGATTTATTAGATACAGGACTTGTCCATGAATCACAACAAGGATTACAGGCGACGTTTTTTAATCGTTTAATGATCCCGATTCATGATGACCAAGGGCATCCGGTTGGTTTTACGGCACGCAGGCTTTCGGATAAGGATCACGGACCAAAATATATAAATACAGCACAGACGAAAATCTATGAAAAGGGAAACTTGATTTTTAATTATCATCGTGCTAAGAATTTTGCCCGTAAAAATGAGCGTGTGATTTTAGTAGAAGGTGCTATGGATGTCCTGGCTTTTGAAAAGGCTGAAATTCATGAAAGCATTGCTTGTTTGGGAACGGCTTGTACCAAAGCACAGATTTTATTGATCAAGGCTTTAAAAGTGCCTGTGGTTGTCTGTTATGATGGAGATCGTGCTGGACAAGATGCAACGTATAAATTTTCTTTATTGGCATTAGAGAACAATATCTCTGTTCAAATTGTCAAAAATCCTACAGACAAAGATCCGGATGAGATTTTTGAAAGTTCAGGAGCCGAAGCATTAAAAAATCTGGTTCATAAGACAATTTCGCTTGCAGAGTTTTATCTGGATTATCTTAGTCATAAATATGATTTAGAGAATTATGAAGATAAGCGTAAGTTTGTACAAATTATGGAAGATTGCATCCGTAAGACGTGTACAGATTTTGAAAAAAGTACATATTTTGCGCGTATCAAAGAGATGACTGGCTTTGATCTTTCATTAAATGAACCTAAACAAGTTTCAAAACCGGAAACAAAGTATAAAAAAGTACCTATGCTTTTACAACGTCCTAAAGATGGACGTAAACAGGCAGAACAAAGTTGCTTAAATATGATTTTATTGAGTAAAGATGCAGCTTTGCGTTTTAAAGAAGAGATTGGCTTTTTTAAAGATGAGCTATGTAACCAGCTGTCTTACTATTGTTATGATATATATAGGTATCACAATCGAATTGATTTTGATGAATTGATATCTAAAATAGATGAAGAAGAAGTAAGGAATTTTCTGCTTTCTTTATTATCGGATCCATTTCGTATGACAAAATATGATGAAAAGTTCTTTCTGGATAGTGTAGATAAAATTCGGGAATGTACTTATCAAGAGCAGATTGACTTAATCAATCAAAAAATCATACAGAGTGTAGATAATCAGGAAAAAATAGAATTAGCCAGGCAGAAAAAAGAATGGATTATTAAAAAAAATGGTCTACGAAAGGAAGGGTAGTATGGTAGAAACATTAAAGACAAATCTAAAGAAGAAATTTAAAAGTCTTGACGAGGCAAAAGAATTTTTAATTGAAACTCGTGATAATGAAACTGAAATTTCTCAGAACCAGTTTATGGATGCGATTGCGGATTTAGGTTTAGATGATGATGCGATGGATGATTTGTTTTCTTGGTGTGATGATAATGATATTACATTTATGGATGAGGGAATCGATGAAGAAGAATTTGAGTTGGATGATGCAACAGACGATTTAGATTCAAATATCGATGATGCCAGAGATGATGATGAAAGTTCTATTGAAGATGAAATATCAAATTTGGAACAATCTTTTGCCAATGCTTCACATGCGAAAATCAATGATCCAGTTAAAATGTATCTAAAGGAAATCGGGCAAATTCCTTTGTTGGATCCAAAAGATGAACCAATCATTGCCAAAAGAATTCAAGAAGGAGATGAAGAAGCCAAACAACAGCTAATCTCCAGTAACCTTCGTCTAGTTGTATCTATTGCGAAAAAATATGTAGGACGCGGTATGTTGTTTTTGGATTTGATTCAGGAAGGAAACTGCGGCTTGATTAAAGCTGTAGAAAAGTTTGATTATACAAAAGGATTTAAATTTTCTACATATGCGACATGGTGGATCCGGCAATCGATTACTCGTGCTATTGCCGATCAGGCCAGAACGATTCGTATTCCGGTGCATATGGTAGAAACAATTAATAAATTGACGCGTATTCAGCGACAGTTGGTTCAGGATTTGGGTCGTGATCCACTGCCAGAAGAAATTGCGGAAAAAATGGAGAATATTACAGCTGAAAAAGTTCGTGAAATTCAAAAAATTGCTTTGGATCCAGTAAGTTTGGAAACACCAATTGGTGAAGAAGATGATTCACACTTAGGTGATTTTATCGAAGATAAAGAAACTTTATCACCAGATGATTATACGAATAATCAATTATTGAAGGATGAAATCAATAATGTTTTACAAGGCCTTACAGAACGTGAAGAAAAAGTATTACGTCTTCGTTTTGGTCTACAAGATGGAAGAACACGTACTTTGGAAGAAGTAGGTAAGGAATTCAACGTTACAAGAGAGCGTATTCGTCAGATTGAAGCCAAAGCTTTGCGAAAGTTAAAACATCCAAATCGTTCGAAACGTTTAAAGGATTTTGTGAAGTCTTAATGGCAGTTTCTAAACGATTACAAACTATAGTTTCTTTGATTGAAGGCAATTGCTTAGCGGATATTGGTTGTGATCATGGGTATGTGGTTGTTGAGGCTTTGCGTCAAAAGCGCATACAAAAAGCATATGCATGTGATGTGGCCGCTGGACCTTTGCGAAATGCGCAAAAAAATATTTGTTCGCATCATTTGGAACAACAAGTTACTTGTCTTTTGATGGATGGCATCAAAGAACTTCCAGATGATGTAGACTCTATTGTAATTGCCGGCATGGGTGCTTCTTTAATGATTGATATTTTAGAACAAGGAAAAGGGCGTTTAAAAAAAGGGATGTACTTTTATTTCTGTCCACATAAAGATGCTTCTTTGTTGCGAGAATATGTTTCAAGCCATGGACTATTCATTCAAAAGGAATGTATGGTAGAAGAAGATGGGCATTTTTATCCTATTATGAAACTTGTCTTAACTCATATTCCTTATACTTTAACTCCACAAGAAATTTATTATGGAGTTTCGTGTATAAGAGATAAAACTTATATCTCCTTTATTCAAAAAGAGTATGATAAGTGGCAAAGAATCGTACTTCAGATGCCGGAAAATAAGCGAGAAGAAGCTTATAGACGATTAGAAATTTTAGAAGATTTAAAGAGGCAGATCTAACTGTCTCTTTTTTTAAATTGTGACAGTAAAAAAGCTGGTATTTGACCAGCTTGTAATGTATATTTCTTTGTGTTAATCAAGTACTTTATGTAGATCAATATCTTCTTTTTGACAAGGGTATTGGCATAAATAGCGATATATCTGCTCCATGAGATAAGTGGGTGTGCTTGCACCGCTGGTAATCGCAATATGTTTGGCGTTTTGAATAGCTTTAGTATCGAGCTGATGTAAGTCTTGTACTTGTAGAATGGTCTGAATTCCTGCAGTTTTTCCTATATCGGCAAGCTTTTGTGTATTGTTGCTGGAAGGATCGCCTACAACGATCAATGTATCTACCGTAGAATCTTTTAGATCTAATATAGCTTGTTGGCGAACTCTTGTCGCATTGCAGATTTCATCGTGTATCTGTGCGTTTGGATAGATGTTGCGAATAGCTTGAAATAGATCTTTGATTTCCAAAACTGACATAGTGGTTTGATTTGTTACAAAGATAGGCGTTTGTATTAAAACAGGTATATCTTTTTCTGTTTCGATCAGCTTAACTTGATGACTGGTTGAATAAATGGCTTCTGCTTCCGGGTGTCCTTTCTTTCCAATATAAAAAACAGTATAGCCTTGTTTCAACTTATCTTTCACTATTTTTTGTGTTTGTAAAACAAAAGGGCAAGATGCATCTACAATTTGTAAACCCTTTTCCTTTGCTTTTGTAACAACTTCCTGACTTACGCCATGAGCCGTAAAAATGACGATGCCTTCCTGGATTTGATCTAATAGCTCAACTCTGGTTTTTGAGGCATCATCTATCGTTTTTAAATTGTAAAGTTCTAATGCTTTTTTAACATAGCTGTTGTGTACTAAATTACCTAAAATTGTAATTGGAGTATCTGGATTTTGTTTTCTACATTCTTTTGCGGTTTGAATAGCTTTTAAAACACCACCGCAATATCCCTGAGGTTTTACTTTTGTCACTATATATTTCATAATCTTTATTATAGCGTTTCTTGTTTGTTTTGAAAAATGATTTATGGTATTATGAGTTGGCTTTGAGGTGATAACATGTCAAATACAAATGTCGTTAAGGAAATTATGGAGTTAGAGCGTTTTAAAACGCTGACACCAATTCAAAAACAAGTGATAAATCGAAAAAATAAGACAAGGGACTTAATTGGAATCTCTAGTACAGGTTCGGGAAAAAGTCATGCTTTTTTCATGGCTATTTTTGAAGAGATCGATCCAAGTGTAGATGTTGTACAAGCAGTGATTTCCACACCAACTCGTGAATTGGCATTTCAGTTATATGAGCGTTGTAAAAAATTGGCAGCGCATTTTGGTGTACGTGTAAAATTGGTAACAGGTGGTATGGATCGCAAAATTTCTGAACTTCAACCACAAATAGTGATTGGTACGCCAGGCCGTATGAAAGATTTATTTGTACAGGAGAATACTTTACGTCTTGATACCGCAAAAATGGTTATTATTGATGAAGCGGATATGACATTAGAGTTTGGATTTTTGGAAGATATTGATGAGATACTTTCAAAGATGGATAAAAAAGTGCAGTTAATGGTATTTTCCGCAACAATTCCAGAAGCTTTACAACCATTCTTAAAGAAATACTTGTTTGATCCATTTATCATATCTATTGATGATAGTGAAAATTTCCAAAGTGATATTCGTCATGTCTTAGTGCCTTGTAAACATAAAAGTTATGAAGAAAAATTATTAGATGTATTGACAAATATCAACCCTTATGTATGTTTGATTTTTGCCAATACCAATCAGGAAGCAAGACAAATTGCCACTTTTTTAAGAGAACATAGTTATGATCTTGTAGAACTTCATGGCGATTTGGAATCCAGAGAGCGAATGCAGGCCATCAAAACGATACAGTCACAGAAAAAAAGTTATATTGTCGCCAGTGATATCGCAAGTCGTGGAATCGATTTGGAAGGAATCACACATGTTATCTCATGCGGTTTTCCAAAAGATTTGAAATTTTATATTCATCGTTCCGGGCGTACCGGAAGAGCAAATCGAGATGGAATTTGTTATGCATTGTATCATGAAAAAGATGAAGCCGCTATCCGCGAGTTAATGCATCAGGGAATTGTGTTTGAACATAAGGATGTACGTCACGGGCAATGGGTAGATTTAAAGCCATTTGGACAAAAAAGAAAACGCTCGAAAGACCCGTTACAACAGGAAATTGAAAAAATCGTATCGAAAAAGTCGAAAAAAGTAAAACCGAATTATAAGAAGAAACAACGTCAGGAAATCGAAAAATTAAAGCGAAAAAGAAAAAGAGAGATTATTCAAAAAGATATTCAGCGTCAGAAAAAAGAAAGAGCGAAAGAAAGACAAAGACAGAAGAGGTATGAGTCATGATCTATTTAGGATCACATGTTTCTTTAAAAGCACCAAAGTATTTTTTAGGAAGTATTGAAGAATCTATTTCTTATGGTTCCAATGCCTGCATGATCTATACAGGGGCTCCAAGTAATACGCGTCGAGTTTCCATGGATCATTTTAGAATAGAAGAAGCAAAGGCTTTGATGGCAAAATATGATTTTTCGATGGATCGTGTGATAGTACATGCGCCTTATTTGATCAATCTTGCGAATACTGTTAAACCAGAAACTGCAGAATTTGGTGCAGACTTTTTATCGCAAGAATTAAAGCGAGTTCATACATTGGGAGCTAAAACTTTGGTCTTACACCCAGGCAGTCATTTAAAGGCAGGTGTGGATGCAGGTATATGCAGTCTGCAAAATGGATTAAATAGTGTTTTAGATGCTGATGATAGTGATGTATGTATTGCTTTGGAAACTATGGCAGGAAAAGGCAGTGAAATTGGTTGCACTTTTGAGCAACTGCAACAAATTATACAGGGTGTCCATAAAAAAGAGCGTATCAAAATATGCATGGATACATGTCATATACATGATGCAGGATATGATCTTTCTAATTTTGATGAAGTATTAGAAACCTTTGATAAGGTGTTAGGCTTAGATAAGTTGGCTGTCTTACATATCAATGATTCTAAAAATGAAAAAGGAGCACATAAAGATCGTCATGCCAACATTGATCAGGGCTATATTGGTTACTCCATTTTGGCTAAGATCGTTCATCATCCTAAATTGGAAGATATTACGAAAATTTTAGAAACGCCGTATATAGATGGGAAACCGCCTTATAAAGAAGAAATTGCTTGGTTAAGGCAATATAAAGGTGAATAAATTATAAAAAGCCGGAATGTCCGGCTTTTGCTTTAAAAGGCTTCAATTTCTTGTTTCAATCGTTCTACCATTTCTTGTTGTGGAATCTTTTCAATGATCTGACCTTTTTTAATTAATAAACCTTCATTTTTTCCACCGGCAATGGCAATATCGGCATGTTTGGCTTCTCCGGGACCATTGACAGCACATCCCATTATGGCAACAGTGATATCTTTATGGACTGTTTGTAGATATTGTTCAATTTCATTGACAACTGGTTCCATGTCCCATTGTGTACGTCCGCATGTTGGACATGCGATCAAATTTGGTACATTTTGTATAAGATTACAAGATTTTAATAGTTCTTTTACAATCGGAATTTCTTTTTGTGGGGCACCATTGACACTGATTCGAATGGTATTGCCAATGCCATCTAATAATAAATTACCTAAAGCCAGTGTACTTTTTATGGCGCTGGTCATTGTTGTTCCAGCTTCTGTAACTCCTAAATGTAAAGGATAATCAAACATCTGAGAAGCTTGTTTATAGGCTTCAATACATAAAAGAGGATCACTGGATTTAAAAGATAGTACTGTATCATAAAAGTGTAGGTCTTCTAAAATTTGGACATGTCTTTGTGCGCTTTCCATCATTCCTTGGGCAGTAGGTTTACCGTATTTTTGATGGATTTCTTTTTCCAGAGAACCGCTGTTAATACCAATTCGTATTGGAATGTGTTTTTCTTTGCACTTCTTGACAACAGTTTCTACATTTTCTCTGGAACCGATGTTGCCAGGGTTTAATCGAATCTTGTTGGCACCTGCATCAATACATGCTAAGGCTAGTTGATAGTTAAAATGTATATCTGCCACTAGTGGAATATGTATATGAGATACAATTTCTTCAATAGCTTTGGCATCTTCAAAATCCATACAGCTCACACGGATGATTTCACATCCCATTGCTTCCAATTCCAAAATTTGCTCGATTACTTCTTTTACATGAGATGTTTTTATATTACACATTGATTGTATATAGACATGATCGTTGCCGCCTAATACTAAATCTTTAACTTGTACAGAACGTGTCTGATTTCTTTTCATTAAAATCACTCCTACTTCAAAGTATACAAACTTCATCGAAGAAGAACAAGTGACAAAACCGAACAAATGTGATTAAATGTTACAAGATAGGGGGATTGCATGCGCCATTTTTTAAAAAACATAAAGAAAAAAATCTCACATTTCTTTCATCAAGGGTTGGATGCGCCCTTAGATCAAGTTATATCAAGACGTATTATTGGATTTGCCAGTCTTGTGACTATCTTTTTTCTAGTTATCTTTTTAAGACTGATTTACATACAAGTTTTTTCAAATGAGCGTTATACGCAATTAACAAATGAATATACTAGTGTGACGCAATATATAAGTGCTCCACGAGGACAGATTTTTGATACGAACGGAAATGTTCTTGCGAAAACCACGGTCAGTCATAATATTGTATATACATCGCCAAATAATATGACACAGGATGATTATTTGTTATATGCTGATCGTATTGTATCTGTTTTTGATGTAAAGTCGGATGAATTTTCATCATCGGATCTAAAAGATGCATATATTGCTTATACTTCATTACTGGATTCAGATGATCCTCATTATGGCTGTAAACATCTGTTTAGTGATTCCGAATGGAGCAGTATTCAAAATGGTTCTATGACTTCCTCTAAAAGAATTCAGTTGTTGTATGAAAGAATTACTGAAGAAGACATTGATGAACTTTCAGATAAAGAAAAGACCACTTATGTGATTTATAGTCGAATGACAACTGTGAATTCTTCATCTTTACAGAATGTTATTTTAGAAGATGTTAGCGATGATGATGTCGCTTATCTTGTCGAACACAAGACCGAATTTCCAGGATTTGATGTAGATTTTGGCGGTTGGAAAAGAGAGTATCCGTATGGAGAAACATTATCCGATGTTTTAGGAACTGTTACAACAAGTACTCAAGGGCTTCCAAGTGAAAATGTGGATTACTATCTTCAAAGAGGTTTTCAATATAATTCACCAGTAGGTGCTTCTGGTTTGGAATTATATTATAATGACTATCTTTCAGGAGTGAGTGAAGAATCTGTAGTTACGTATGATTCCAATGGTTTAGCCCATAAGGAAGTTACCAGATCAGCACAGAAAGGTTTCGATTTGTATTTGACGATTGATATCGAACTGCAGGAAAAGTTGGATAACACATTGAAGACGGTATTACAAAACGAAGGTGGTACAGAAGGTCGTGAAGAATTTAACAGTTTGTTTACCTGCATGATGAATCCTAAAACTGGTGGCGTTTTAGCTATGTCTGGCTATACAATGGATCTAGAAACAAAGGAAATGACTTATTTTGCATCTGGCAACTATGTTTCACTGGTCAATCCAGGTTCTTGTATTAAAGGTGCCACTCTTTACATGGGGCAAACAGAAGGCGTAGTTAAACCCGGAGAAGTCATTAACGATGAAGTTATGAACATTGGCGGCGAAGAATTTGGCTCCTATGAAAATCATGGACCGGTTAACGATATTCAGGCTCTATCTGTTTCCAGTAACGTATATATGTTTAATATTGCGATTCGTTTAGGGAATGCTACGTATGAATCTGGACAACCTTTGGTCATGGATGATGTAGGTCAAACGTTAGACAAGATGCGCAGTTATTTTTCCAGGTTTGGTTTAGGAAATGTTACAGGAATAGATGCTCCTGGAGAAGTTAGTGGCTATATGGGATTTGGTAATTTACCAGGTATGACTTTGAACTATTCTATTGGCCAGTTGGATATGTATACACCACTTCAGCTTTTACAGTATGTTTCAGTCATTGCGACATCTGGCAATATGTACCAGATTCATTTGATGGATCGTGTCACAGAAAGTAACAGCCAAAATATTGTTGAAGAATATCCAGCGATATTAAAATCGACTTTATCCAATACGGAATCGCTTTCACGTATTCAACAAGGATTTAGAGCGTGTGTAACAGATGAAAACTGTGGTACGCAAATCAATGCTCTTTCACAAGATGTTGCGGGAAAAACCGGTACTGCCGAGGTTGGCGATGCGACAACTGCCAATTTTGTAGGCTATGCGCCTTATGAAAATCCAAATGTTGCTTTTGCATGTTTGGCACCTACCAGTGCAGAAAATACACAAAATTTAAAAAGTAATATCTGTGTCTATAATGTAATGCCGGAAGTTTTACAGACATATTTTGAATTGTATCCGCAGGATCAATAATCTTCTTGCACCTAAAAAATATATATGATACAATTCATTCGCATATTTATTAAGGAGGACAGTCCATGAGAGATCGTATTACATTTAAATGCTCTGTTTGTGGAGAAGAAAACTACATCGGAACTCGAAATAAAAAGAAACATCCTGAACGTATGACAATTAAGAAATATTGTCCAAAATGTAATCAAAAAACGGATCATAAGGAGAAGAAATAAAGAAGACCGATCTATCGGTCTTTTTTACTAGTAGATCATGATAGAAATTTATGCATACCCATTAGGAATGGTTCAGGCAAACTGCTATATAGTAGTTAAAGATGGTACATGTTTAGTCATAGATCCAGGAGATACTTTTGATTGGTCATCTTTTTTAGAACAACACCATTTGCGATTAGAAGCTGTTTTGTTGACACATGCGCATTTTGACCATATCAAAGGTGTTGATTCCATTGTAGATGCTTATGGTGTACCAGTTTACGTTCATCAAAGTGAAGTTTCATTTTTACAAGATCCGGCACTGAATGCATCTTTGTCTTTTTATGAAACAATAGTGTGTCATAGTAAGGCCACAGGCATTGAAGAAGGAAAACTTCATATTGGAAAATTTGAAATTGATGTGATACATACACCTGGACATACTTGCGGTTCTTGTTGTTTTTTGATAGAAGATCATCTGTTTTCAGGAGATACTCTTTTTCAAGGTTCTATAGGAAGAATGGATCTTCCAACTGGCAGCGTTGTACAAATGAAAGAATCTTTACGTAAGCTTGCTTGTTTAGATGATGATTTGCCGGTATATCCCGGTCATGGTCCAACTACCAGTATTGGCTTTGAAAAAAAGTGGAATTATGAAATGAAGCAAATCTGATGTTTTATAGAAAGTCCATGTCGAAGATACCTTGTGTATCATAGTAAATTCGCATATGGACTTTCTTTTCTTTTTGTTGGTAAATGCAATCAATATAAGTATTACTATCTAAAAAGGTTACATATACACCATTGATAGTTGCGTTTTTTTCTAACATCAGTTCTTTTGGATCATAGTGACATTGTCGAATTCTGGTGTTGTGATCAATCATGGCTTTAGCATAAGATATACAAGATAGATCGATCGTACTTTGCATATTGACTTTTATCAAATAGGCGTGATCTAAAATATATAAGCTGATTAAAGCAGTTAATTGAAGCAGGATAAAAAAACAGACCAATACACCTGAACTTATATAACCATTAATAGATTTGGACGTTGTACTCTTTGTTTGCCTTTGTATAGGATAAGTAGATTTCTTTTTCTTCTTTAAAAAACGCAACATGATCAACTCCTTCCATGAGAATTTCATAACCTTCTTTTTTGACAAGGCGATTTTTGTCTTGGCCAATCCAAATGGATTCATGTTTATAGTTCATGGTTAATTTGTTTTGTTCTACTTCAATATTTTTGGATAAAGATAAAATTTCTCGCAGTTGTATAACAGCCATTTGTTCTTGTTGAAGCATATCCATATTTACAATTTTTAAACAAGTCTGTAGAAACACGATCATGCACAAAGTAACGATACTAAATACAAGTAATGATAAAAGTGCATCAATCATGGTAAAACCATTCTTTATTGATTTTTTCATCAATGGTCCATCCTCTATTATTTGATAATATTTCTAAATCTTTCCATAATAAACTAACACATAAAAGCAATATAAAAAGTGCAAATAAAGCTTCTGCCATTAGAAAACCATTTTTATTCAAGGCGAACACGCCCGCTTCCTAATTGATAGATGATGCTAATCGTATTGTTTCTTTCTGTACATTCTATTGTTTTGGCCTGTGATATATTCCCTCTGGCATTGTAATGAAACGAAAAAGGGGTACATGTAATGTCTTGTGGATATTTGAATTCAATATCATCAAAGAAAGCTCTATTTTTTTCGATACGAACTTCTTTTGTTTCTTTTGTACTAAAAGCTTTTTCTTGTGTTAAAACAGAATAAGCTAATAATTTTTTAGTAAAATATTCCAACTGTGATTTATGGGGAAGTAAACTTAATACTGTCAACATGCTGATTAAAAATAAAACAAACAATGTCTCTAGTAAAGTAAAGGCATTAGCGGATGGTTGCTTGTCCATTGACGATCTCCACTTGTTTGCCATTTGGGCACTTGGCCTGTTCTTCTTTTAAATAACCATTGTTGATCAAATCATGGATAGAAGGGACTTCATCTTTTTCAATTTGATAGAGCAAAATTTGTGAATCGATAACACTTAAAAGTGATTTACAGCCTTTTTCACGAATAATGGTTTCCTTTTGAGTAATATTGGGCAAAGTGATTAAAAGAATTATGGTAATGATCAATAAGACGATCATCATTTCTAAAAGTGTAAATGCATTTTTTGATTTCATAGGATTCCTTTCTATAGTGTATTTAATATATTCATAGGCAATAATAAAATTTGATAGACTGTCATTACTACGATACCAACACTGATATAGCTTATGATTTGTATATAAAGTGATATCTTTTTAGTTTTCTGTTCTAAATCTTTTTGTACTTTTTGGTGATAAAGCCATAAAAGTTCTTTGATAGAAGAAGTATGAAGTCCCATATTTACAAAGCGTATGAATTCTTGATCCATTTGACAATATTCTAAAGATTGTATGAGCGTGTGACCTTGATGCAGCTCTTTTTGAATTTGTTTGACTAGTGGATGTAACATGTTTTTGTGATGAATTTCACTAAGCATGTCTATGCATTCTCTGGTAGACAGACCATATCCTAGAAGGGCAGACATTAATACAGAAAAGCGTAAAGACATGACTTTACGAAACCATTTCAAACGATTGCACATAAAATACAGTTTTTCAGTTTTCTTTTGTGTATAGGCTATTGGCAAAAGTACAACAAGTATCAAAAGTAAAAACAGAAAGAGAGTAAAAACAAACTGTAGTATGTTTAAAAAAAGAAAAGACTGCTGGGATGTCATGTGCGCCATTGCCGGAAGAATCATCTTTTGAAAAAAGAAGATCATTCCATAACTAAATAAAAATAGAAAGAGTGGATAGATGCTTGGCATCAACAGATTTTTGATCCATCCTTTATGGACGGTATCCATTTCATTTGCACAATGAATCGCATCTTTAAAGGGAATATGGGCAATGAGTAACTTTAATACTTGAAAATAGTTTTCTTTTCCAGTTGTCAGTATGGAAACCAGTTTTTCTCCCTGATGAAGTTTTGATAGTATGGCTTTATAATCTTGAAAACAGATTTCTATCATAAAACTTGTATCTAAACCTTTATTTAACAATAAACTAAATTGCAGTAATTCTTCTTTAGAGATTTTGCAGGTCGAACTGTGCTTGTGGATCTTGAATTCTTTTTGTATCCAAAGCTTCTTTAATTTCATAAGAAAGTGTTTTAAAACCTTTTGGATAGGTTTTATGTTCCAAGACATATTGAAGATCTTGTCCAGATAAGATTTCATAGATGCACTCCTTTCCATTTGCGCTTTTATAAAGTCTTTGTCCAATTAATGCAGTCAACGTATTTTTTAAATCGTATGTAGATATGGATAAATCTTCTAATCTTTGAATAGCTTCTAAAGTATTCGAAGCATGAAGTGTGCTAAAAGCAAGAGATCCAGTTAAAGCACAACGAACGACCATTTTAGCGGTATAACTGTTTCTGGTTTCTCCAATCAAGATCACATCTGGATCATGTCGAAGCAGTTCTTCAATTCCTTTTTCATAAGTGAAGCCTGTTTCTTCATTGATCTGTAGTTGTAAATAGGAATCATCCTGTATTTCTATCGGGTCTTCCAAGGAAACGACTTTATGTTTAGAGCGTTGAGCAATCGCATGTAAAATGGCATGTAAAGTTGTCGTTTTTCAGAATTTGTAGGCCCACAGGCAATGACAAGACCTTGTCGAGCAAACATTAGATTTTCTAAGAATTTTTGATGTTCCTTTTTCGAAGTCAACTTTTTTATAGGAAGATATAATCCTGTATTTAATAGACGAATTACGCCTGTTTGCAGATGTTTATTGGGAATCAAACTAAATCGACAAAACAATACTTGTTTACCCAGTTTCCAGCTGAATTGTCCATTTTGCGGTATATATGGATTTGTTAGATCAAAGCCAGATATAAATTTTATGTATTCAAAAAGTGATTCATCCCATAGATCTTGTACAAGAGGTATCATCTGTTCATAAATGCGAAGTTGGATCGACAAAGTATGTTGATGAAGAGTCAAATGAATATCGCTAGCGTTTTTTTGAGTGGCATAGGTTAAGAGTTGTTCTAAATTTTCTTGCATGTTCATAGTATTAAATACGTAAAAAAATAGAAAAACTATGAAAAAAAGTAAAAAAAATTTAAAAAGTTGTTCGAAGTGTTTTCCTTGCCGGAAATGAAGGTTGACTTATAAATTAAAAAAATGATATGATTCAAAGCGTAAAAGCGATGAATTAGAGTAGTAAAAGAGAAAGTCGCATAGAGAGCTGCTGGCTGGTGGAAAGCAGAGGATCGTATCTTTGAACTCGCTAAGGAGCTGGTAAGTAATGTTATCCGTAATTTCTGCGATAAAGAAAACAAGAGGGCACAGATCATTTCTGTGAACTAAGGTGGTACCGCGTCTTTAAACGTCCTTAGAATAAGGGCGTTTTTTTATTGAAGGAGGAGAATAGAGATGTACGATCATCAGTCCATTGAAAAGAAATGGCAAAAACGATGGCTGGAAGAAAAAACATTCCGTTGTGATACTTCAGATTTTTCCAAGCCTAAATATTATGTATTGGATATGTTCCCTTATCCAAGTGGAAATGGTTTGCATGTTGGGCATCCAGAAGGCTATACGGCAACCGATATCATTGCCCGTAAAAAGCGTATGGAAGGTTATAACGTCTTGCATCCGATGGGATGGGATGCCTTTGGTCTTCCGGCAGAACAATTTGCTTTGCAGACAGGGCATCATCCAGCCGAATTCACAAAGAAAAATATCAATCATTTCCGCGAACAGATTCAGTCTTTAGGTTTTAGTTATGATTGGGATCGTGAAATCAGTACGGCAGATCCATCTTATTATAAGTGGACACAATGGATCTTTACACAGCTTTATAAAAAAGGATTGGCTTACGTCGATGAAATTCCAGTTAACTGGTGTCCAGAGTTAAAAACTGTTTTGGCCAACGAAGAAGTTATTGATGGTAAAAGCGAGCGTGGCGGATATCCTGTTATTCGTAAGCCAATGCGCCAGTGGGTGTTAAAGATCACTGATTATGCTGAAAGATTATTAAAAGATCTAGATGAGGTTGATTGGCCAACTTCTACAAAAGAGATGCAAAGAAACTGGATCGGTAAATCACAGGGGGCCAATGTTGTATTTAAAATCGATGGTCACGATAAAGAGTTCACGGTTTTTACTACTCGTTGTGATACTTTATTTGGTGCCACTTATTGTGTTATGGCACCTGAACATCCATTTGTAGCCGATATTACAACGCCTGAACAAAAAGAAGCTGTTGAAGCATACCAGAAACTTTGTCAGACTAAATCTGATTTGGAAAGAACGGATCTGAATAAAGATAAGACAGGTGTTTTTACCGGAGCTTATGCGATCAATCCGGTCAACGGTAAAAAAGTACCAATATGGATCAGTGATTATGTATTAGCTAGTTATGGAACTGGTGCTATTATGGCTGTTCCAGCACATGATACACGTGATTATGAATTTGCCAAGAAATTTGGTTTGGAGATCATTCCGGTATTAGAAGGTGGAAACATTGAAGAAGAGGCTTTTACCGGAGATGGTGTACATATCAATTCGCAATGGTTAGATGGTCTTAACAAAGAAGAAGCGATTGCCAAGATGATTGCCTGGTTAGAAGAAAACAAAGTCGGAGAAGCTAAAGTTACTTATAAATTAAGAGACTGGTTATTTTCTCGTCAACGTTATTGGGGCGAACCAATTCCAATCATTCATATGGAAGATGGTACGATGCGTACGGTAGATGTTGATGAATTACCATTGGAATTACCAGCTACGACAAACTTCAAACCTAGCGATACAGGTGAAAGTCCATTAGCACATTGTACAGACTGGTTAAATGTTGAAATTGATGGAGTAAAGGGTACTCGAGAAACAAACACGATGCCACAGTGGGCTGGTAGTTGCTGGTACTATATACGTTATATCGATCCAAAAAATGATAAGGCTATTGGAGATCCAAAACTTTTGGAACATTGGCTGCCTGTTGACTTATATGTTGGTGGCGCTGAACATGCGGTATTACACTTATTGTATGCTCGTTTCTGGCATAAGGTTTTATACGATTGCGGAATCGTGAAATCAAAAGAACCATTCCAAAAATTATTTCACCAGGGAATGATTTTAGGCTCAAATGGCGAAAAAATGTCTAAATCTCGTGGTAATGTAATTAATCCGGATGAAATTGTAGCCAGTCATGGTGCGGATGCCTTGCGTGTTTATGAAATGTTTATGGGACCATTAGAAGCTGCGCTTCCTTGGTCAACTACAGGTCTTGATGGAACACGTAAATGGTTAGAGCGTGTGAATCGTTTTTATACAGAAGTGGCAAATATCACTGAGGAAAACGATCATAATTTGGATCGTGTATATAATGCGACAGTCAAAAAAGTTAGCAATGATATAGATACGCTTAACTTTAATACGGCCATTTCACAAATGATGATCTTCATTAATGAATGTTACAAAGCAAAAACGATCTATCGTCCTTATGCAATTGGTTTCTTAAAGATGTTCGCTTGTTTTGCTCCTCATTTGGGTGAAGAATTGTGGGCTACTGTATTTGATCAAAAAGATTCAATTGCTTATGAACCATGGCCAGACTATGATGAAGCTATGTTAGTTGACAAGACAGTGACTATTGTTGTTCAAGTCAATGGTAAAGTTCGCGGTAAATTTGAAGCGGCTGCTGATATGGACGAATCAAAGATCCAGGAACAAGCACTGCAATTGGAAAATGTACAGCATCAACTGGAAGGAAAGACGGTTCGTAAAATCATTGTTGTAAAAGGAAAAGTTGTCAATATTGTTGCCAATTAATATAAGCTGCACTACAAAAGTGCGGCTTTTTTTGTGATGTGAAAAGAAATTTTTAATGTGTTCAAACATCAAACTTCTATTGAATGGATTAAAAAAACATAAAGTATTCAAAATTAAAATTGTTTCATGATTTATTAAAGGCATAGAATTCTTAGTTGTGTATTATGGGTAAACATTCTATGAAAATTTGTTCATATAATATGAAATTAAATTGTAAAAATTTTCATGTCATGAAATTATTTGAAAAATATTTCAATTAATGCTTGTAAAATTATCAAATGTATTTTAATATATACACATGTTCACAGAATGAACACAACTTAGGAGGGTTCGATATGAAAAAATTATTGTCGGTACTAATGGCAGGAACTATGGCCCTATCATTAGCTGCCTGTGGTTCTAGTTCTGGTGGAGATAATACATTTACTTTTGCCAGTGAACTGGATATTAAGAATTTAGACTCTTGTGATGCTGATGATGGTACATCATTTAACGCTATGCATGCGGTAATTGATGGCTTGATGGGTGTAGATGAAGATGGCAATGTAACGAATGCGATTGCAGAAGAGCACACAGTTAGTGATGATGGTTTGACACATACATTTAAACTTCGTGATGCAAAGTGGTCAAATGGTGAGCCGGTTACAGCCCAGGATTTTGTTTATGCCTGGCAGCGTATTATTAAAAATGTTGGAAACTATGCCTATATGATGGGATCTGATGGAGCTCATATTACAGGTGCTGATGAATTGATTGCCAAAACAAATAATGGAGAAGAATTGACACAAGAAGATTTAGATACATTAGGAGCTAAAGCAGAAGATGATCAGACATTAGTTGTCACTTTAACAAGTCCTGTTTCTTATTTTGAAGAATTGATGACATTCCCTTGTTATTATCCAATCAATGAAGAATTTGCAGAAGTGCAAGGTAGCGGTTATGCTAAGAGCGCTGATGCAATTTTGTCAAATGGAGCCTTTGTGATGGAATCTTGGACACCAGGTTCTACCGCAACATTTGTAAAAAATGAGGATTATTGGAATGCAGATCAAGTAAAACTGGATAAATTAGTAATGAACTTGGTACAGGAACCTACAGTAGCTGCTCAAAACTTTGATAGTGGAAATAATGATTTTGCACCGATCAATTCAGATTTAGTTGATCAATACAAAGATGATGATTCATTCATTACTTTCAAAGAAGGTTTCTTGTTCTATATTCAACCTAACTTCCAAAATACAGATCTTCAAAATTTGAATTTACGTAAAGCTTTATCTTTAGCAATCGATCGTGAAGATTTTGCGACAAACGTATTAAAAGATGGTTCTATTGAAGCAAATGGTTTTGTACCAGAAGATCTGTCAATTGGTCCTAATGGTCAAGATTTCAGAGATGATGCCAAAGACTTTACAACTTATGATGTTGAAGCTGCACAAACAGCTTTGAATCAAGCTTTACAAGAATTAGGTAAATCTGAGATTACTTTAAAACTAATGTATGGTACGGATGAAAGTCCAATGGATACTATGGCTACTTATCTACAGAATGCCTTTACAAAACTTGATGGTCTGAACATTGAAATGGTTGCGACAACAAAACAAGATCGTATCTATAATAAACAGGCAAATGGTGAATTTGATTTATCATGTACACGTTGGGGTCCAGACTATGGTGATGCAACTACATATTTGAACTTGATGAAATCAGATAATGTTAATAACTATGGTAAATGGGTCAATGCAGATTATGATGCATTAATGAATCAAATTTCTACAGAGTCGAATGTAGAAACTCGTTGGAATCTGATGTTGCAAGCTGAAGAGTTGGCAATGAATGAATATGTCAACATTCCAGTATTCCAGAAAGGAACATCAGCTCTAGAAAATACTTCCGTTAAAGGATTAGTATTCCGTCCAGTTGGTGTACCATATACATTCAACTATGTATCAAAAGAAGCTTAGAAGTATTTGAGTTGAATTTTATAATATAAACACAATATGGTTCAACACTGTATTGTGTTTATTTTTTGAAGAGGAGGCTATTATGTCAAAATCGACAGTTCGTTATATATTCCAGCGTCTAGCGATTTCTTTGGTCACTTTGTTTGTGATCTTGGTCGTTTTATTCTGCATGGTTCGTTTCCTTCCTGGATCTCCTATCAATAACGAGCATTTGAGTGAAGCACAACGTGCTGCCATTGAAGCAAGCTACGGTTTAAATCTTCCTTTGCCTCAGCAGTTTGTGAAATATGTTGGTGGTATGTTGACAGGTGATTTTGGTGTATCTATGAACTTATATAAAGATATGCAAGTATCTTCATTAGTAGGAACCGCTGCGCCAATTTCATTTTTCTTAGGACTTTGTGCTTGTATTTTAGGAACGATTGTAGGAATTTTCTTAGGTGTTGTAGCTGCATTGAATAAAAATACGATTTGGGATACATTAACAACCGTTTTATCTGTAATTGGTGTTTCTATTCCATCCTTTGTATTTGCGATGTTGATTCTTATCATTTTTGGTAGTAACTTACATATTTTGCCGACGATGTATTCTGCATCACAACCTATTTATTCGGCAATTATGCCTATCATCGCTTTGTCGATGAGCGTTATTGCCAATGTTGCTCGTTTTACTCGTACAGAAATGATATCGGTTTTGAATTCTGATTATATCATGTTGGCCAAAGCAAAAGGTCTTTCTCGAAAAGATATCATATTTAAACATGCATTACGTAATACTTTAATTCCGATCATTACGATTTTGGGCCCTATTTTAGTCAATTTGATGACGGGAACGATGGTTGTAGAAAAAGTTTGTAGTGTGCCAGGACTTGGTAAGTTGTTGATCAACAGTATTCAGGCATCAGATTATAACGTAATCCTTGCCTGTGCCTTCTTATATGCTGCTATGTATATTCTCATGATGTTGATAATCGATGTATCATATGGAATCATCGATCCACGAATTCGTTTAGGAAAGGATGAGTAATATGACAGAAACACAAGCTTTAAAAGAACTGAAGTTTCAACCTAATGACTTTGAATTCGCTCATAAAAATAAAGATATTGAAAAAGATGAGGTCATGCCGGCTCGTGCAGCTTGGAAGGATTCTGTCAGTTTATTTGTTCGAAATAAAGGTGCTGTAATTGGTATTATTTGTATCTTGGTAATCACTGTTTTTGCTATTGTGGCACCGATGTTGTCAGAATGGAAATATGATGCGATCAACACATCTTTACAAAATATTGCTCCCAATGCTCAACATTGGTTTGGTACTGATAATTATGGGCGAGATTTGTGGGTTCGACTATGGCAGGGAACTCGTATTTCTTTGTTCGTTGCGGTAGCAGCTATCTTTATTGATGTTGTGATCGGAGTTACATATGGTATGATTTCCGGATATTTTGGCGGTAAAGTAGATTCTATCATGCAGCGTATTCAAGAAGTGATCAACTCGATTCCAACACTTGTTATTTTAACGATCCTTTTGATGATCATGAAATCAAGTTTATTTACTATTATTTTGGCATTGTCATTTACAGAATGGATAGGAATGAGCCGTATTACTCGTGCACAAGTTTTAAAGACAAAAGAAGAGGAATTCGTTTTAGCATCTCGTACTTTAGGAGCTGGTAGTTTCTTTATCATATTCAAAGAAATCTTGCCAAATATTTATTCTCAGATGATCATTATGGTCATGATGTCCATTCCAAATGCGATTTTCTATGAAGCTTACTTATCATTTGTTGGTCTAGGACTTCCAATTCCAGAAGCTTCTTTAGGAACTTTGATCAATGATGGATTTAATACGTTAACTATTTATCCATTCCAGATGATTATTCCAGTTGTCGTATTCTCGATTTTAATGTTGAGCTTTAACTTAGTTGGTGATGGTCTTCGTGATGCACTAGATCCAACGATGAAGGAGATGTGATCGTATGAAAGAAAACAGAGAAAGAATTTTAAAGATACGAGATTTAAACATTTCATTCAAGACAACAGGCGGCAAGGTTCATGCCGTTCGTGGTGTAAATTTAGATTTGTATAAAGGGGAAACGATTGCCATTGTAGGAGAATCTGGTTCTGGTAAATCAGTTACGACAAAAGCAGTAATGGGATTATTAGCCAATAATGGCTCTATTGATTCAGGTTCAATCGAATATCATTGGAATGATGAATTTACAGGAGAACCTAAAACAGTTGATATTTGTCAATTGAGTGAAAAAGAACTTCAATCGGAAATTCGAGGAAGAAAAATCGCAATGGTGTTTCAAGATCCGATGACTTCACTAAATCCTACGATGACCATCGGTAAGCAAATTATAGAACCTATGATTTATCACTATAAAAAATCTAAACAAGAGGCTTACGCCAAAGCTTTAGAGCTTTTAGAGTTGGTAGGGATCACAGATGCGAAAAAAAGAATGAAGAATTATCCACATCAGCTTTCTGGAGGTATGCGTCAGCGTATCGTAATCGCAATTGCGTTAAGCTGTGATCCCTATGTGTTGATTTGTGATGAACCAACAACAGCTTTGGACGTGACAATACAAGCTAAGATCTTGGAACTTATCCAAGATATTCAAAAGAAAAAGGAACTATCTGTTATCTATATTACACATGACTTAGGAGTCGTAGCCAAGGTTGCGGATTATGTGAATGTCATGTATGCCGGAAAAATTGTAGAAACGGGTACGATCGATGAGATCTTTTATGATCCACGTCATCCATATACATGGGGATTGTTGTCATCTATGCCTGACTTAGATACTGACGATGATGAATTGTATACGATTCCAGGAACACCGCCAAATCTGGCACGTGAAGTAAAAGGAGATGCTTTTGCTCCAAGAAATGAATTTGCTTTAAACATTGATCTAAGAGAAGATCCTCCAATGTTTAAGGTACCAGGATCTAGTTCTCATCAAGTTGCCAGTTGGTTGATGCATCCTGATGCTCCTAAAGTAGAAATGCCTGAAGCATTAAGAAAGCGTATCGAAAAGATGAAAAAGGAAGGAGAACAAAGTCATGACTGAAACACAACCTATCTTAGAAGTTAAGAATTTGAAACAATACTTTAAAGTCAGTCGTAAATTCACTGTCAAAGCAGTTGATGGAATCTCCTTTAAGATCATGCCGGGACAAACATATGGACTGGTAGGAGAATCAGGGTCTGGTAAATCTACAACTGGAAGAAGTATTATCCGTTTGTATAAACCGACTGATGGAGAAGTAATCTTTAATGGAAAGAATATTTCTGGAACGATGACAAAAGATGAGTTGAAACTACTTCGTACCAAAATGCAAATGATTTTTCAGGATCCAATGGCTTGTTTGAATCCACGAAGAAAAGTTATGGATATTATTGCGGAAGGTTTGGATATTCATCATGAATATAGTTCACAGGCCCAACGAGAACAAAAGGTTTATGATATGTTGGAATTAGTCGGACTTTCTAAAGAACACGCTAATCGATATCCTCATCAGTTTTCAGGAGGCCAAAGGCAACGTATTGGTATTGCCCGTGCTTTGGTTATGCGTCCAGAGTTGGTTATTGCGGATGAAGCTATTTCAGCACTGGATGTATCCATTCAGGCTCAGGTGGTCAATTTGATGAAAAAAATCCAGAAAAAAACCAATACTGCATATTTGTTTATTGCACATGATTTAAGTATGGTCAAATACATTTCGGATCACATTGGTGTTTTGCATTTGGGCCACCTGGTAGAAACAGGAACTACAGATGAAATTTTCAATAATCCTATTCACCCGTATACAAAATCGTTATTAAGTGCGATTCCTGAACCAAATCCTAGAGTGGAAAAGTATAGAAAATCAGCTTCGTATGATTATGAAACAAGTGGTATTGACTATCATAAAGGAACTGAACATTTGGTAGATGGATCACATTATGTATTGGCCACTGATGAAGAATTTATGAAATGGACCAAAAAATAAATCGTACTGTGAGGAACTTAGATTCTTCACAGTTTTTTCATGTATAAATGCAAAATAGGTAAAAAAAGGGTTTATAATATTAACGTGTATTTTACATGGATTTGATATTTATGACTTATAATGGTCTAGAAGGGAATCGTTATGACATATGGAATCATTGATATTGGATCGAATACGATTCGTTTAAATATATATAAAATTAAAGGGGAGAGCTTTGAACTTCTGCTTTCGAAAAAAGAAGCTGCTGGTTTAGTTCAATTTGTAAAAAAAGAAAAGATGACAACAGAAGGAATTCATCGATTGGCTGATTGTTTAAATCAATTTAAAGAAGTAATGGATCTGTTGCATTTAGATGGATATGCAGCTTTTGCAACGGCTTCTTTACGCAATATTGATAATTCTAAAGAGGTGATTGAAGAAATAGGTAAACTTTGCCAGATTCATATAGATTTATTAAGTGGTGCGCAAGAAGGACGAATTTCCTTTCATGGAGCCATACATGGCTTGCATTATGACAGTGGTATTTATGTGGATACTGGTGGCGGCAGCAGTGAGATCATTCTGTATGATGATAAACAGATCGGTTTTGTGACAAGTCTGCCTGTAGGATCTTTAAACTTATTTAATAAATATGTATCCAATATCATTCCTTCCAAAAGTGAGATTAAAGCCATTCAAGAACGGTTGTTGAAAGAACTAAAAGGTTGTGATCAGAAAAAGAGCATTCTTCGATGTGAAGATATGGCCGTAACTGGCGGAAGTATGCGAGCTATTCGTTTATTGTTAGTACAACTGAAATGGATCAAAAAGGATGAATATGAGATAAATGCTTCCATGTTGAAAGATTTGATAAAACTTTTACAAAACGATATTGGACAAACCATTCACCTCTTTCTAAAAGTGAAACCAGATCGAGTTCATACGATGTTTACTGGACTTTTGATCATTGATGCGATTGCACGTTATACCAAGGCTAGACGTATACAAGTATCTACCAATGGCGTGCGAGAAGGTTATTTGATGGAAAAAATACTAGGAGAATAAATTATGCACAAGAAACTGTACCCATTTACACAAAATAGAGAGCTTTCATGGTTGAAATTCAATCAACGTGTTTTAGAAGAAGCAGCAGATCCTAGAGTGCCTTTGTTAGAAAGAGTTAAATTTCTGGCTATTTTTACTAGTAACTTAGATGAGTTTTTTATGGTACGTTGCGGTAGTCTCTATGATTTATCATTAGTGAATGGACAGCAAATTGATAAAAAAAGTGGTATGACACCATCACAACAGTTAGATGCGATTTATGAAGAAGTACATAAATTGTATATCATGCGAGATGGAATCACTAAAAATATTAACTCTACATTAGAGGCTATTCATATTTCCAGTTTGACTAAGAAACAACTTTCTAAGAAGCAGTTAAAGTTTATCCATCAATATTTTGATATACAAGTTTTTCCAGTACTAAGTCCACAAATCATTGATACACATCATCCTTTTCCGCATCTGATGAATAAGGCACTATATATTTTTGTAGAAGTTAAAGAAAATGAAAAAATCATGCGGGGTATCATACCAGTACCTAGTTTTTTAAAGCGAATTGTTTATATTCCTGATACAGATGGCAATTATATGCTTTTAGAACAAATCATTTTACATAATGTAGAAAAGCTATTTTCACAAAGTACGATTCTTTCAAAGACGATTATTCGAGTGACTCGCAATGCAGATATCAACTTAAACGAAAAGGAAATCGATGAAGATGAAGACTATCGTCAATATATGAAAAAAATCTTAAAGAAAAGAGGAAGGTTAGCACCAATTCGTTTAGAGTTGTATAAAGATTGTCCTGATAGTGTAATCTCTTACCTGTGTGAAGAACTACATTTAAAAAAGAATCAAGTATTTGTATCTAAGACGCCCTTAGAAATGGATCATATTTATGATGTGATCAAACAAGCAAATAGTGCTGTGACAACTCCGCTTTTATATAAACCTTTTATACCACAACAAAATAAATATTTGAGTTTAGGAACATCAATTATTGATCAAGTTTTGGATCATGATGCTTTATTGTTTTATCCATATCATGACATGGAGCCATTTTTAATGTTGTTAAAAGAGGCAGCAGAGAATCCGGAAGTTAAATCTATTAAAATTACTATTTATCGTTTAGCAAACCACTCTCGTATCGTTCGTTATTTGGCTAGAGCTGCAGAGAATGGTAAAGAAGTAACGGCTTTGATGGAACTTAGAGCACGTTTTGATGAAAAACATAATATTGAAGCTGCTGAAGTATTGGAAGAAGCGGGTTGTACGGTCATTTATGGATTTGAAAATTATAAAGTACATTCTAAAATTTGTATGATCACCCTTCAAAATAAGAGAGGCGAACTAAAGACGATAACACAGATTGGCACAGGTAACTATAACGAAAAGACAAGCAAGATGTATACAGATATTTCTTATATCACCGCAAAAGATTCTATTGGGAAAGATGCCATATCGTTTTTTCAGAATATGTCTTTATCAAATTTAGAAGGGGATTATAAGCATTTGTTGACTTCTCCAAATCTACTTAAAAAAACGTGTTTGATGTTGATGGATGAACAAATTCAATTAGCTAAGGCAAATAAAGAAGCGCAGATTTTATTGAAAATGAATTCATTAACGGATTTAGACATCATCAAAAAGTTACAAGAAGCATCTTCTGCAGGTGTAAAAATTAAAATGGTAATTCGAGGAATCTGTTGTATTTTACCAAATTTAAAAGGGTATACAGAGAATATTGAGATTTACAGTATTGTCGGTCGCTTTTTGGAACACTCTCGTATTTATTGTTTTGGTGTTGGCAATGAACAAAAAGTGTATATTTCCAGCGCTGATTTTATGACTCGTAATACGGAAAAACGAGTAGAAATCGCATGTCCGATCGAGGATAAAAATTTAAAAAGTGAACTTCTGGAGTATTTTGATACGCTTTTAAAAGATAATGTCAAGATGCGAAGACTTTGTAATAATGGTGAATATATAAAGATGGATACCAGTAATGATCCGTTCATTTCGCAAGAATATTGTATGAAAAAGGCAATGGAAGATGCCAGTCATATTTTGGATAAAGAAAGTATTTCTTGGTTGGATAAGCTAAAATCTTGGTTTCAAGGAGTGTAAAAGCTCCTTTTTTTGTGCATATCAATAGGTATATTACCAACATTTCCCTTATACTGAAAACAGGAGGTTTCACATTCATGAAAGGTTATATTGGAACATATACAACCAATCGATCTCAGGGGATTTATTCTTTTGAGTGGGACGGAAATACGCTAATGCAACCTGAGTTGTTTTATCCATGCCAGGATCCAAAATATTTGGCAGCTTTTCAAGGTGGCATTTTGGCAGTAACAAAAATAGAAGGAAAAGGCGTCCTTGTATACTTAGATGCAAAGGGGAATTTAGTTTCACAACTTGTTTATGAGGAAAGCCCTTCTTGTTTTGTCAGCGTGATCAAGGATCGCATATACACGACAAATTATCATACGGGTGTTGTTTCTTGTTTAGCCATCAAAGATAATCAACTTTATTTGAAACATCAAATTTGTATTCAAGATAAAGCTGGAGCCCATCATATCATGGAAGTCAATGGATATCTTTGGGTTCCTTGTTTGATGTTGGATCAAATTGTCATATTAAACTTTAATTTGGACAAGATTGAAACTATAGATTTGGAAAAAGGGACAGGGCCAAGACATGCGGTTTTAGTAGAAGATTACTACTATATATGTGGTGAGTTATCTAATTTTTTATATGCCATAGATGTCTATTCAAAAAAAGTGGTAGCCAAAGAAGAGTTGATGGTCTCAAAAAAAGGTACAAAAGGAACAGCGGCTATTGCATATGATGATGGAAAAATTTATGTATCTACCCGTTTTAGTGACGTAATATCCGTTGTAACCATACAAAAAAGTCATATGCACTTAGAACAAGTGGTATCTAGTATGGGGATTCATCCTAGAGATTTTGTTTTAGGAAAGAATTCATTGGTTGTTGTGCATAAAGAGGATGATGAACTCGTTTGCTTAGAAAGAAATTCAAAAGGGTATTTGACAAAACGAATATCTCATCAAAAAGTGCCAGAAGGCGTTTGTGTCATATGGGAGGAAAAAGAATGAATCAAATTGCGGTAATTGGGTTAGGTGTAATGGGAAAAGCCATTGCACAAAATATGATGAATCATGGTTTTCAAGTAGCTGGATATAATCGTACATATGCAGTTACTAAAACACTGGAAGGAAAAGAAAACTTCACGGGCTATGAAGAATTAAAAGATGCGATCGAGTCTTTGGAGAAACCGCGTAAGATTTTCATGATGGTGCCAGCAGGTCCAGTAGTTGATAAAATGATCGATCAGCTAGAAGCTTTTGTAGAGCCTGGTGATATTATAATGGATGCAGGCAATTCATATTTTGAAGATGATGAACGACGAGCAAAACGATTAGAAAAATTAGGTGTTTATTATTTAGCTGTTGGCGTTTCTGGTGGTGAAATGGGTGCACTTCATGGTCCAAGCATCATGCCTAGCGGAGAAAAAAAAGCATATGATCAAGTTTCTTTTATTTTGGAAACAATTGCAGCACAAAAAGATGGAGAGCCTTGTTGTACATATATCGGACCTAAAGGCTCTGGTCATTATGTGAAGATGGTGCACAATGGTATTGAATATGCAGATATGCAGCTGATCGTAGAAGCGTATTTAGTAATGAAAGCAAGTAAAATGACAAATCAAGAAATAAGTGATGTCTTTGAATCATGGAATCAGGGACCATTAGAAAGTTATTTGTTGACAATAACAGTAAAAATCTTACGTGAAAAAGATCCAGATACACAAAAAGATTTATTAGATTTGATCGTGGATGCTTCCAGCAATAAAGGAACTGGAAAATGGACCAGTCAATGTGCTTTGGTACAAGATGTCAATGTTTCTTTGATCTATGGTGCTTATATGGCTCGATTAACATCCAATGATGAAAAATTGCGTCATCGTTTTCCAGAAGTTCAGGCTGTTATTGAAGTGGATACAGAACAACTTCGTCAAGCATACTTTTTAGCGCGTATAGTGGCTTATGAACAAGGATTTAGGCTTTATAGTGATGCTTCTAAACGATATGGTTGGAATCTTAATCTTTCTAAAATTGCGAGTATCTTTAGAGCAGGATGTATCATTCAGGCAAATTTATTAGAATATATTCGTGATACATTTGGACGTTTAGGCATTGATGCAAGTTTATTTGATGATTTTAGTGAAATGACTTTATCTTATTTACCAGCTTTAAAGAACATTGTTAGCACAGGTTTATTACATGATATCAGCATGCCTTTGTTTACGGCTGCTTTGACTTATATCATACCGATGCAGCAAGTTGCTTTAGGTGCAAATTTGATACAGGCACAACGAGATTTTTTTGGAGCGCATACGTATAAAAGAATAGATAAGGAAGGTGTATTCCATCATCATTGGGAGTAGTGTATGGTACAAAATCGATTTATTATTTTTGGAGGTACCGGTGATTTAACATATAGAAAATTATTGCCGGCTTTCTATAATCTTTTTGTTTCTCAAAAATTGACAAAACAAGATGAAGTTTTAATCATAGGAAGAAGAGATTGGACAAAAGCAGATTATATACGCGAAATAGAACCTTGGGTCAAAAAATTTGCTCGATTTAAAGTTGAAGAAGATATCTTTAAGGCTTTTATCAAGCAGATTCAATATTTAAAAATGAATTTATCTTCTATTGATGATTATACGATCTTAAACGAGTATGTTTTACGAAATAGAGCCAATGTTCATATATGTTATATGGCTGTTTCACCACAATTTTTTGATTCAATTGTAGAAGGAATCCATAAAATTGATCTTTTTAATGTGCGCTTAGTTATGGAAAAACCTTTTGGAGTTGATCTTGCATCTGCTACTAAACTACAAAGAAAAGTGACACGCTACTTTGATGATGAAAATGTATATCGCATCGATCATTATCTTGGTAAAGATATGGTGCGAAATATTTTGACAATTCGTTGTGAAAATCCTATTTTTGATGCGGTATGGAACAATCGATATATAGATCATATTAATATTTTTGCTTTGGAGCAGGTTGGTGTTGAAAATCGTGGTGCTTATTATGATAAGGCAGGTGCTTTACGCGATATGGCGCAAAATCATCTGTTGCAGCTTTTAAGCATCATCGCCGTAGATAATCCGCATGATTTAAAAACTCTAGCTTTACAGCAGAGTGTGATCTTACATTCTTTGAAACTGTTTGATGATTCAATGATCATGGGACAATATGAAGGTTATTTAGATGAAAAGAATGTAGATTCGAAAAGTCAAACAGAGACTTTTGCCAGATTTACTGTAGGTGTTGAAACATCTAGATTTCAAGGTGTTCCTTTTCATATCATTACAGGAAAAGAAATGATGTATAGGGATACAGCTATTCAAATTGTTTTTAAAAGCCCATATTCAGGAGAAAAACCAAATATACTAACGATCCAGGTACAGCCTAAAGAAGGAGTGGAAATTTCTTTTAATATCAAAACACCAGGAAAATCAGATGAGATTTCGGCAGCGACTATGGATTTTTGTCAAAACTGCCAAATGCAAAATCGAATCAATACGCCTGAAGCATATGAATGGATGTTGATGTCGATCATAGAAGAAGATGGAAGCTGGTTTAGTCATTGGGATCAAATTGTAACTAGCTGGAAGTTTATGGACGAGCTAATCAAAAAGAAACCAAAGCCAATTTTATATGAAAAAAAATCGTTAGGTCCAAAGGGTGGATTGACTTCAGAAATTATAGAGTGTATTGAAAAGCCCTTCATATGTAAAATTTAATAAAAAAATTTTTCTTAAAATCTCCTTTACTTAAAGGAGATTTTAAACTTTTTTGAAAAAAATCCAAAAAAATTGAAAAAAAAGAGTTGACGGGATAGCGGGTATTTGGTAATATAGTTGA
>CABVDD010000022.1 GCA_902497095.1 uncultured Faecalicoccus sp. | reverse complement strand
GGCGTTTTTTTGATGGTTTGACAGGAATATGAGAAAAACAAGGATCCGAAAAAAGCAAAAGAGCTGAAACGCTCAGATGATCTGTAAAAATCATCTATTCGTTACAGCCCCTTTTGTTCAAAAATTATTTTTTAAAAATTTTTAATGTTTATAAAATAATTATTTTTGTTTTATGTTTTATTCAAAAGAAATATTGTTTCTTTTTCCTAATTACACATAATAAAAGTGTAAGGAGGATAAAGCCTATGTTCGCTAGACACTTGGAAGTTAATGAATTTTTAGACGCTATGACAGACACCCCTAAAAAAATATGGAAACAAGTTATCTGCCTAGATAACGGAATAGCCGGTATCGTGTACGGTTTTTTAGATCAGGATACCTTCTACTATCTAGACCGGTTTTATCCATCCAAACAAAAAGAAGATGAAGTTCATGCTATGAATTTCTATGAACTTCATGCTGAGTTGTATGCTAAAATCAATTTGAAAGTTCATTTGGCAGCACAACAATTTGGATTGCATTAAGGAGATTTTATGTTTGCAGATTATCACGTACATACCGCATTCAGCGATGACTCTACCTATCCCATGGAAGATGTCATTCAAGATGCGATACAGATGAAGATGGATGAAATTTGTTTTACAGAACATGTTGATTATGGAATTAAAGTCGATTGGGACAGTCATCAGGAAATAGTATATCGCGGTACGGAACCTATGGCCAACGCGAATTATCCTGAATATATGAAGTCCATACAAAAGATGAAAGAAAAGTATGGACAGCAGATTCATATTAAAACAGGCTTGGAATTTGGAATGCAGTATCATACGATATCACAATTTCAAACACTTTTTGATCGATATCCCTTTGATTTTATTATACTTTCCATACATCAAGTCCATGATTTAGAATTTTGGAATCAGGCTTTTCAAAGCGGGAAGACACAAAAAGAATACAATGAAGAATATTATAAAGAAATGCTTAAAGTCGTACAAAACTATCATGACTATAGTGTTTTAGGACATATGGATCTAATCAACCGCTACGATCAACAAGGCATATATCCCTTTGAAAAAGTAAAACCCCTCATTGAAGAAATTCTAAAAACTGTAATTCGTGATAACAAAGGAATTGAAATCAACACTTCTTCCAAGCGTTATGGCTTACAAGATTCAACGCCTTCACGTCAAATTTTACAGCTTTATAAAGAGTTAGGCGGTACCATTCTTACTATTGGTTCTGATTCTCATAAACCAGAACATCTGGGTGCTTATATTCAAGAGACAAAAAAGATGTTAAAGGAGATGGGATTTTCAACATATTGTACATATGATAAGATGAAACCTGTTTTTCATTCTTTAGATCAATAACCATCTTACACAAAAGGTCAGCACAGGCTGACCTTTTGTTTTATACATTATTGTTTAGCTTCCTCTATACATCTTAATGCATTTAAACTTCTTGGATATCCGATATAAGGCACACAATTTGCAACGACCTTACACAAAAAATCAGCATCGTTACCCATATTCATATTGCCTTTGGCATGTGCTACTAATTGCGGCTCGCATCCACCCTGAGCCATCAAAAAACAAAAAGTAATCAATTCTCTTTGTGCAAGATCAAGTCCAGTTCGCGTATAATAATCTCCAAAACAATTATCAGCCAGCCAATAATTGATCACTCCGTTTTTCCAGGCCTCTTTCATGCCTTCACCAAAAATCTGAACTTGTGTCTGTGCCCCTTTTTCTAATCGGTTTTCCATCGACGTCGTATTTTGTCCATGTGAATCTAAAGGTATGTCCAGTTTTAAAAATACTTCATTTGTCACTTCTAAAAATGGCCACATTTTCGCCATACCTACATAGTCTACAGACTGATAAATCATTTCTTTGATCTTTATTGGATCTAATCCTTCCTGTAATGCTTTTTGTAACATATATTGAAAGGCTTCTTTTCCCTGACAGCCGATCAAACAAGACAAAATCGCAAGATTTTTAGTATCTGGATCTAATTCTACACTTTTTTCATGAACAACTTCATCAAAAGCAAAGTGCTCAAATCGCTCCATAAATTGGGCATCTGTTTTTCTATAATCCATCTTTATATCCTCCCCAATCTAAATCTTTTGATCTCCGGTAGACCAGACATGTTTATCATTTGATGTCTGTGTCGTATTCTGCTCCATAACGCCTACTAATTGATGTGGTACATAAGGTTCTTCTAAATACTCGATTTCCTTTTTACTTAAGTGTAAATTCACTGCATCTACAGCACCTTGAATATGATGTGGTTTCGTCATTCCGACAATCGGTGATGAAACTTTTGTCAACAGCCAAGCAAGTGATACAGCTGTCATAGAAGTATGATGCTCATTGGCAATAATAGATACACGATCAATGATTTTTTGATCATAGGCCTGCATGCCATCATATTTTAAATGTGCATAACTATCTTCTCGCAACCGTTTTGAACTTTGTCCTGGCATTTTTGATAATCGTCCACCAGCTAATGCACTATAAGGTGTCAATGCGATTCCTTCTTCTTGACAATACGGAACCATTTCACGCTCTTCTTCACGAAAAATCAAATTATAGTGTCCTTGCACAGAGATAAATTGTGCAAATCCTTCCATCTGAGCTAACGCATTAGCCTTGGCCAATTGCCAAGCGAAACAATTAGATATGCCAATATACCTGGTTTTCCCCGCTTTGACCATTCGATTTAGTCCATCCATGATATCATACAATGGTGTACGATAATCCCACATATGATAAATATACAAATCTACATGATCCATCTTTAAGTTTTCCAAACTTCGATTTAACATGTTTTCAATATGTTGTTGTCCTGAAATTCCTTTTTCAATTTCTTCATCCGTACGTGGTAAAAACTTTGTTGCAATCACTATATCATCACGATTGGCCAACTCTCGAATCGCTTTTCCCACATATTGTTCACTTGTTCCGCTTTGATACGCAATGGCCGTATCAAAAAAGTTAATACCTGCTTCTAATCCCTGGGCAATAATTTCACAGCTTTCCTTTTCAGGTAATGTCCATGTATGTTGTCCTCGATTTGGATCTCCAAAACCCATGCACCCCATACAGATCCGTGATACTTCTAAATCAGATTTTCCTAATTTGATACGTTCCATGTCATCATCCTCCTCTATGATTTTTGTACTATAATTTCAGCTTTCGCATTTGGATCATCGATAATGATTTCTTTAACTGACGGTACTTCAATATGTCCTGTTAATGGATTTTTGATACTTTCGACTTCTGTGGCGATCGTTGCCTCTACTTGTGATTTTTCAAAACATAGATCTGTATCGATCATTTCACAATTGATCAATTTCAATCCTTCGCAATAACATAATGGCTGTGTGCCAATGATCTTACAGTTCTCTAATACCAATCCTTTGGAATACCAGGCCAGATATTCTCCTTTGATCACACTGTTTCGAACCCACACATCTTCTGAATGCCAAAATGCATCTTTCGTATCAAAATTACAATTTTCAAAATAAGCATTTTTTATATATTGAAACGAATATTTACCTTTAAACTTTACATCCTCAAATCGCAGATTCTTAGCTCGCATCATAAAATATTCACTCTCTGCCTGTGTATTCTTCATTTGAATATTTTGCGTCATCCAACCAAATTCTGGTGATTTAATATCACAATCACGAATCAAGACATCATCACATTCTCGCAACGCTTTGATTCCATACATACGCGTATCTTGTATTTCTATATGATCTGAATACCATAAAGCAGCTCTACAATTCTCTGTCATTTCACAATTCTGTATCTGTAAACCATGATCATGCCAAAATGGATATCGAAGATTTAAAAAAGTATTTTCTACACATATATCTGAACATTCTTTAAAAGCACTTTCGCCATCTGCAGGACCATCTAATTGACAATTTCTTACCACAATATTTTTAGTTCCATACAAAGCTCTTTCTTCATCCATTTTTTGATTTTCAATGATCTTCCTCATTTTTCTTTCTCCTTCTCTATCTGATGAATCACATAATCTACGACATCTACTTTACGTTGTGCCTGATGCAGATTATCCATCAATCGTTTTCGTTGTTGATGTAAAAGTCGTAGTTGATCTTTTTCTTTTTCACACTTTAAAAATTGATTTACATTTTTTTGCTCCATCCCACAATCTTGTAATGATTGTTTCCATTTTTGTTTCTCCATCTTTTCATCCATCCATTTACAATCTAACTATAATCATGTATGATTAAAATCGCAAATAGTCATAAATTATAGATTATAATCGTTTTTATCAATGATAAGTGAGGATTCCATGATTGAAACTAGATTACTTTATTATTTCCTTGCGGTAGCCAGAGAACAAAACATCACTAAAGCAGCACAAACGCTGTATATTACGCAATCAACTTTGTCAAAACAAATGATGGACTTGGAAGAACAAATCGGTAAAAAACTGTTTGTTCGCGGAAAACGCAAAATTTCTTTGACCGAAGAAGGTTTTTTTCTAAAAAACAGAGCACAAGAAATCATTGAGTTGCTAGAAAATACAGAAACAGCTTTACAATCCGAAGAAGAAACATTAAGTGGAGAAATATGCATCGGTTGTGGTGAAACAGTGGCCATGGATATCATCGTTTCCTTGATCAAAGAGTTTCACGATCAATATCCAAATGTCTGTTTTAGAACCTATAGCGAAAATGCCGATGGTGTATTAGAAAAGATTGATAAAGGACTTGCGGATATGGGGTTATTATTAGGTCCTATACGACAAGAACAGTATGACTATATTAATATTCATCAAAAAGATACTTATGGTTTGCTCGTTCCAAAAGATAGTGAAATCGCCAAACAGAAAAATATTCCTGTCAATCAGTTAAAAGAAATACCTCTTATCATGTCTGATCAAATCTACCAGGGGCATCAAAATGTCGATTGGTTTGGTTCTGCTCCTTTACATATCGTTGCCACTTATAATTTAATTTATAATGCGACATTCATGGTAGAACATGGTCTTGGCTATGCGTTATGCTTAGATAAACTTGTCAATACAAGCGGCAGAAATCTGGTTTTTAAAAAAATAGTACCTGATATTTCAGTGGACCTATATATCGTCACCAAGAAATATCAAGCTTTTTCACCCGCAGCCAAAGCCTTTTTAGAACGTATTCAAGAATATGCCAATCATCAAAAATAATTGGATAATGATATGAGCTAAAATCATCTAATTTTTACGGTTTCATAAAGCTTTTTTAAAGAAAACAAGCTCTTGGAAAATCTAAAATTCATATTGAAAAACACCTGTCTTTATGCCATAATAAATTGGCATAATTGCAGAAGTGGTGGAACGGCAGACACGCTGTCTTCAGGCGGCAGTGCGAGCAATCGCGTGAGAGTTCAAATCTCTTCTTCTGCACCATAGCCTCTAAAACCCTTTATGTAAAGGGTTTTTTTATATTTAAAAGAATTACTGCCAGTTGGTGTCAATTTGGTGACAGTAATTTACCTCTAAAACAAATTCTGTTTTGTTGATGCTGGTATATAATCAATATTGTATTGAGCTATCATTTGACGTTGACACCTCCCGAATTTTTATAGAAAAATCCAATATCTTGTCTAATAATCTAAGATTTATAGAGTATATCTTTTTTTCCAAATTAAAAACATTCTGAAAGCTCTTCTTTAATTCAAACAACAGTCACCATAAAAAAGTCCATCATACAAACACGGCACACCATAAAATCTTTTTTAAGCTACACACATTTTTATACAATGGAGAAAAGTAAATGACACCAAACATCATTTGTCAGTAAGTTTATATCGGATTTCCTGTAAATCAATATAAACTTATTTTCTATAAAACCACCTCTTTTTCATCTATATCATGATTACAAAATATCACATGAACAAAGGATAGTAAGATCATGTAAAAAATGAAGACTCCAGTATTCATTCTGTATGCGTTTGGCATTAAATTTGTCTGAGATTTTTTAAAAAATCATTGTTTATAAAAATAGATATTTCATAGAAATAAATGGTTTTTACTTTCATGAAACTGAGTAATTCTTACCATTTTATACCAAGAAAAGTACTATTACCCATACATTTTCCGTACTTTGAGATAGAGAAAAAGCCGCTTACCAATTCTTTCTAACAATAAAAAATCCCCTATCTAGGGACTATACAGCCATTAGATAGGGGTTAATCAATACTATTTTTCTCTTTCTTCTTTCCATTTTCTTAGTAATGCTAGACATGCTGCACCTGTTAAAACCATACCTCCGGCATAAACAATCGTATTCGAGTTTGTAGCCGTATTTATGCCATCAGCAGTTTCCATCTCTACGATTTCTTCTTTTTTCAAAGAATCTAGATAAGCTGTTATTTCTGCTTCTATATCTTCTCGAGCTGCTTTGGCCTCTTCATATTCAGCTTTTGCTTTTTGATATGTAGCTCGTTTCTTATCAGCAGCAGCTTTAACTTCTTCATAGGCTGTTTTAGCTACTGACTCATTTGCTCTTGCCAGTTTAAAGTCTTCAATATAACCGGCTATAACCTGTAATCGAACATCTTCTGTAACTAATCTGTCATTAGAACCACTCAACACAGTTTGCCAAACATTCTGGGCAGCAACTATTTGTTGATGTCTTTGTTCAACTGGTGGAATAGCGGCTGTTGTATTTTTTATCAATTCTTCAAGTTCTACGATTTTTGTTTCTGTATTTTTTAGAGTCTTTTCAAGTTCTGTTTGTTTATTATTTAAAGCAGTTAATGCAGCTTCTTTAGTATCTACTTCAGCTAATAAATTGTTCAGTTCATCGACAGTTGTTTGTGCATCCTTTTGTATATCTTGCTTTTCCGATACGGTCTGTTTTGCTTCAGAAAGTGCTTGATTAGTAGTAGAAACTTTTTCGTTAGCAGCATCATAGATTTGCGCATACATGTCCATATTTTCTTTTGCACCAGCAACCTTATCATCAGCAGCATTTAATTTTTCTTGGGCTTCTTGTTTTGCTTTGAGTGCTGCATCATATTCTGCTTGTGCCACTTCTCGTCCTTCATTGATTTTATCCAATGTAGACTGCGCATCTGATAAAGTATCTTCTTTTGCTTTTAAATCGTTTTCTTTTGCCTTCAAATCTTCTTTTTGATTCAAAAGATTTGTTTCTGCAGTTTTGATATTAGAAGCCAATTTTTCTAATTCAGGAGCTGACTGTGCCTTTAAATTATCATAATCTTGTTCAGCTTTGATCTGTGAAGCTTGTGCGCTGAACAATTCATTTTGTGCATTTGTTTGTTTTTGGGCAGCGGAATCAGCTGTATTTTTTGCCTGTTCAACAACTTTATCAACTGCTTCTTTTTCTTCTTTTGCTGTTGTAACTTCAGCGTTAGCAGAATTCACATTTGCTTGTTTTTGAGCTACCGCATTCTTCTTGGCTTCCAAATCAGCTTTTGCAGCTTCCAATGCCGCTTGTGCGTCTTTTACATTTTGTTCAGCAGAACCATCAGCACCAGTTACGTAATTATAATAATCCATGAATATTTTTTCGTACTCATCTAGCGTATACATACCAGACTGAGCAAAATTTTCCAAATAAGAATCTTGAAATACCTGTCCAAATACAGTACCATAAATGCCAGCATTTGTTCCGTAGGCAGCTCCTGTTAAGATATAGTCAGGATTGATAATATTCAAATAATGCCCAGCTGCACCAACATTTCCAGCTTCATATTCCGCTTTTTCTTCAAAATACCAGCCACGATAAGGACTCCATGAGTCATCGTAATTTGTGTTAATATCATATCCCCAAGCTAGATTTTCACCTATATTATATTGGCCAGTATGATCCATCAATTGAGCTGAAGCATTGGCATTGGATTGAGAAGCAGCCATCATTTCATGACTAACTTTCAATTCAGAAAGATGATTCAATTTGCGTAATTCATTGGTTTGTCTAATGATTTCCAATGACTTTTTCATATTTTCCAAGTTTGTACAATCATCAGATTCTCCAAAATGTGTATCACTTACATAAACAGACTTTGTTAAAAGTTCTTGTGCATAAGTCGCTCCGACTGATTTAAAAAATCCTAAAGAGCCTTGTTTATATTGTTCTCCGAGCCCAGCTAGAGCCGCCTGCGCTTCATTGAGTTTATTTTGTGCTGCAGTAACTGCTTTGTCGGCATCATCTTGCGCTTGCTGTGCTGCTGTGAGTTCTTGTTGTGCTTTCTGTAATGCAGCTTCTTTTTCTTCTACCTTTTGTTGTGCTGCTTCCTGCTTCTTCAATTCATCTTGATAAGCCACATTAGTTTTATCAGCTTCAGCTTTTGCACTATCAAAAGCACTTTGTTTCTGAGAAACCACTTCTTTTGCTGAGTCAATTTTCTGCTGTGCTTCTGTTAATGGTACTAGTGCATCGTCATAATCCTTATTGGCTTTTTCCAACGCACTCTGTGCATCTGCGACAGCTTTGTTAGCATTATTAACAGCGGTTTGGGCGGTTTGTACATCTGCCTGAGCTTGTTTTACTACCTGTTCGGCTTCTTGTTTTAGTGTCTCATCCATCGTGGCATTTAAGATGGCTTCTTTTTCAGCCAAGGCTGTTTCTGCATTCGCTAATGCCATATTGGCATGTGCCTGTTCACTAACTGCTTCATCATAATGAGCACGAGCAACAGATAGATTATGGTCTGCTGCTGTTTGATTTGATACAGCAGCATCGTATTCAGACTGTGCTTTTTCCTGCTCAGCTTGTGCTGCATTTAACTCTTCTTCCGCTTTTTTCAAGGCATCCTGTGCTGCACTAACAGCTTCTGGTGTGGCCACTGCCGCATCTTCCTGTGCTTGTTTTAATGCCTCTTCCGCTTTTTTAACCGCTTCTTTGGTTTCTTCAAGTTCAGTTGTCTTTTCTTCTAGAAGACGTTCACTATCTTCTTTATCTTGTTTGGCATCTTCTAAAACCTCTTGCAGTCTTTCCATTTCCTGCACATTGGCTTCCAGTTCTGCCACCAAGGCATCTCCGGCTTGAATTTCTGCATTAAGTCTGTCTTGTGTGATTTTATCATAAACACCTTTAGCCTGGTTTTCTATAGCCTCTGCTTCATTTTTCTGTGCTTCGGCTTCTTCCAAAACTTCTTTCTTTTCATTTTCTTCTTGTTGTGCAGCTTCTAGTTTGCCTTGCAAAGTAGTTTCCTTGTTTTCCTCTTTGATAAGCTGATTATTATTTTCTTGCGCAAATACAGGCGTCGTTAAAACTTGACCCCCCCGTCGTGACAACGACAGCTACCGTCGATAAAGTAGAAACAAATTTTTTCATATCTCTTGGACAACTTTCAACTGTGACAGAATCATCACAGTAAGATTGCTTCTCCTTTCTTCCTTTTGTCCTATGCAATCTCTTTTCCCCGAGAACTTTATAAAAGTTCATTATTTCTTTCACTATAGTACAAAAATAACAAATTTTAAACACAATATATAACAAAAAATTTAAAAAGTTAAAAACTAACCAAAAGATAACGAAAATGCTTTATATAAAGCTCTTTTTAGTATTCTTATATGATAGATTTTGAAAATTTTGGATGAAAAAAAGATAGATCTGAGGTGTTTTGACGTCAGAAAAAAAGAAGCTCTTTCCAGTATTCAAAACATTATGTTTATGAGTGAAAAAGATTCTTCTATCTATATTTTCTATTATAGAATATATTTCTTACGTTGTGGGCACTTGCGATACGTTGCGCTTCTTCTTTAGTTCTATATAAAATAAACGACTTTCTCGACATTGGGTACTACCTAGTTCTTCTATGAATTTGAATGTATACATCCCAATTGATGTAAAAATATTGATGATTCTTTCTTTTTTTGACAAAGATTTGATTAGTAAGACATTCAACTAAAAAATATCATAACATATTGATTAAAGGGATGAGTCATATTTGAAATATATAAATGCTGACCTAATCTGCTATTATTAACGAATGAATTAGGAATAAAGTTAAAAATTCAAAATTAGAGAAGGAAAGCCTCAATAATAACATTGATACTAGTGCAACATGAAACACCAGTAAACTTTTAACTGTTTCTCTGACATAATGAAAACGAAGTATGCCTTTGGTTTATCTTCTTTAGCACCGAAACTTATATTGAAAAGAAATATGTCACCTGGTAAAAATGAACTTCATCCAAAACCTTTTTTATACCTTATGTTTTTCGTGGCAACATCCTCTATTCAAAATGAATTTACATTAAATGCTATGATATTATTTAGAGAATACTTTTAGAAAGTTTTTTCAACGAATGTTAAAAAGTCATAAATTTTATAAAGTTTTTTCAATGGATGTTAAAAACTTTTGTCTCTTTTACCTTTTAAGGCTCTATTTACCGCAAGATTATAGTACTGATACATACCGCAACAGATGCCATAAGAGCAACCACCAATAAACTTCGTTTTTGATATGCTAAGATCATGGCAACACCACATCCAATACAGGAAGGAATAACTTCTTTTCCAGAAGTAAAAATAGCTGGAAATGTCATAGAGCCCAAAACAGCATATGGCACATAGTATAAAAAAGAACGAATATAACGATTTGTTATTTTCTTTCGAAAACACAACAAAGGAATACAACGAATCAAATAAGTTACTATAGCCATAACCAAAACATAAAAGATAATTCTACTCATAATCATTCTCCTTGATTGGATATAAGATAGCTGCGATTCCTGCCGAAATAATCGTACAAAGAATGATCACAAATCCACTGCCAATGGTGACAAAAGATGATAAAAGTTGAAATAAACAACTTAAAACAGCAGCCAAGATCACAACAAGCAACACTGCTTTGGATGTACGACATGGTGGCACTATAATAGCCAAAAACATGCCATATATCATAATTCCTAAAGAATCTTTTATAATATTTGGCATTAATGTACTGGCTGTTGCGCCTAATAAAGTTCCTAGTGTCCATCCTAAAATGGGTAAGCTCATCAATCCTATCATATAACGAAACCCTACTTTTCCTGGTTTGCTGGAAGAGAGGGCAAAAATTTCATCGGTAATGCCATAAGATACAATGGCTCTTTGTAGTGTATTGGTTTTTTCATCCAATTTCTGAGTCAAAGAAAGCGACATAAGAAAATAACGAAGATTGATCACAAACTGTGATAAAGCCATCTCCAACATAGAACCGCCGGCTTGTATGATACCTAATGCGGCAAATTGTCCGGCACTGGTTAAATTTGTAAAAGAAATCAGTACGCTGCTCCATACAGGAAGTCCTTGATTGCTTGCCATCATACCAAAGGCAAAAGATACTGAAATATATCCTAACGCAATGGGTATTCCTTCTTTAACGCCTTGTTTAAAACTATTATGATACACATTGATCACCAGAAACGATTATATCACCCTCCCTGTCATAAACCAAAAAGAAAAACAGGCGTTTGCCTGTTACTCTTCCACCATTTCAATACATTGTTTAGGGCAGTTTTTAGCACATAAGCCACAACTTATACAAGCTTGTGAATCTAAATGCCATTCTTTAGCATCTCGATCAACTTTTATGGCTTGTTTTGGACATTTTTTGGCACATAAACCACAGAACACACACTCTTCTTTCGCCCTAGGAAATTTCTTTTTTTGTGGCGGACGTGTATATGTTTCCACACTTTTAGTGGTATTAGGCTTTGTATACCCTTTTTCCATATGCAAACATTTTTTAGGACATACGTTTACACAATTTCCACACTGTACACAGCTAAAACGATCTATTGTCCATGTTCCTTTGTTTCGATCGACTTTGATGGCTCTTGGCGGACAATTTTGAGCACAGAGTGTACAAGAAATACATTGTTGAATATCAATAGAAATATGTCCTCGCATACGATCACTGTATTGTGCCTCTTGAAATGGATAATCTTCTGTAACTGGTTTATGCGTCAAATTCTTTAAAACTTGCCGTGTAAATACAAATAATTTTGTCGAACGCATAGTCTACCTCTCCGTACAGCTGATACATGGATCAATCGTTAAAATCAATAATGGCACATCCCCTAACTGACATCCTTTCAACAAATCCAACATAGGTGGAATATTCGATGTTGTTGGTGTTCGTAAACGAAAGCGATCCAAATATTTTGTACCATTTCCTTTTGTATAATAAATGGCTTCACCTCGTGGTTGTTCAATTCGGATAAAACATTCTCCTTTAGGATTTCCTTTGACAGGAACACTGATTTCACCTTGCGGCATCTTGGCAATCAATTCATGAAGTATTTCAAATGACTGTAAAATTTCGGCAAGACGAACCTTGCAGCGCGCATATGAATCACCTTCAACCGCAATGATCGGTCCAAAGTTTAACTCATCATATGCTGCATATCCTGTTTCTCGTGAATCATAATCAATTCCACTGGCACGTCCCATGGGTCCTACTGCCCCTGCCAGATAAGCTTGTTCCTTAGTTAATACACCTAATCCTCTTAAACGAGAATTGACCAACATATCTTCTAAAAAAGTATTCGTGATCGGTTTGATTTCATCTTCCAGATCATATAAAATTTGATCGATCTGTCGAAGTGTTGAAGAATCTATATCTTTTAAAACACCACCTATTTGATTAACAGAAAAGATAATACGTCCTCCTGTTGTTTGATCAAAAATATCTAAAATTTTTTCACGCAATCGCCAACTCTGCATAAACAAAGCTTCAAAGCCTAAAGCATCTGCCAATAATCCTAACCATAATAAGTGGGAATGAATTCGACTCAGTTCCATCCATAAAGTTCGTAAATAGCGTGCTCTTCTAGGTACATCTATTTTCATGATGTGCTCAATGCTTTCACAATAGCCAAGGCCATGACCAAAGCTGCATATACCACAAACTCTTTCTGCTATATAAACATATTGTTTAAAGTCTCTGGTTTCGACCAGTTTTTCTAAGCCACGATGAACAAAGCCAATATTGGGAATGGCCTCTACAACCACTTCATCTTCCATCACCAGATCCAAATGAATGGGTTCGGGAAGTACTGGATGCTGCGGTCCAAAAGGGATTATGCTTCGTTTTGCCATGTCACATCCTCCTTAGGCCCAAAGGGAGCTTGTTTGTCAATACGATATAGTTTATGTTTATAATCCATTGTGATATTTTCAATCGGCACTCCAAATAATTCCGCCGCTTCATTTTCTTGTAGAAAAGCACAAGGATAAATTTGCGTTAAAGAAACAATGGGTTCTTTAAATGGTAAAGAAATTCGCATCGTATCCATATCCTGATCTTTGACAAAAGAATAACTCATCTCATAGCCGTTATCGGTTGTAGTTGCACAGATCTGTGCCAAGCGCCAACCATCCATTTTCTTTTGTACCGCTATCTGCAACAAATCTTTTTTTTCAATGGGAACTATACGATCACTCATGTTCTTGCGCCTCCCTTTTCTTTTCCAAAATACCTACCGCTTTTAGCACACCATCAATGATAGATTGAGGTCTAGCCGCACAGCCGGGAACATAAACATCAACAGGAATGACAGTATCTACTCCTCCCAAGATGTTGTAACAATCTTTAAAAATTCCACCACTGCATGCACAAATTCCAACGGCCACCACCACTTTAGGATTTGGCATTTGTGAATAAATTTGTTTGACAACTTGCGCACTTTGATGATTCACACCGCCTGTGATCAATAAAATATCCGCATGAAAGGGATTGCCGGTATTGATGATGCCAAAACGCTCTAGATCAAATCGAGGCATAGTGCAAGCTAATACTTCGATATCACAGCCATTACAACTACTGGCATCATAGTGCAGCATCCAAGGTGATTTTTTTAAACGATCCATATGCTCACCACCTTTATATCAACATCAGGATCAAAACATTGATCCCTCCACAAAGCAAAGTAATCAACCAACAAATATCCAATAATTTACGCCAATTGACACGAGCGCTGATATTATCAATCAAAATTTCTATAAAATAGACAGCCAGACACGCCACAATTCCAAGGATCCAGCTCCAAAAAGTTCCGTGAATAAAAAATAACGCAACTACAGCCAAAAGCAATATCTTTTCATAATATTCACCAATTTCCATGATAGCTAAAGTAGGACCGGACATTTCTGTAGTGATCCCTTTGACAACTTCCTGATGGGCATGATGAGATGTGGAAAGATCAAATGGTGACTTTCTTAGCTTGATGGCCATGATCAAAATATATCCGACAAAAAGACCTGGCATCATCCAAATAGCTGCACTATCTTGTACAATGATCTCATCTACACGAAAAGATCCGGTTGCCAAATAAAACCCTACCGCAATCAAAAGCGTCATAGGCTCATACGACATCATCTGCATCATTTCTCGACTGGCTCCAATATTAGAAAATGGCGAAGAATCGCTGCTGGCTGCCAGGATCAAGAACATATCGGCAGTCGATAAAATAAACAAAGACATTAAAATATCGGTTCCTAAAAAGACCATGCCTCCGGCAATTGCCAAAAAGATCAAATAACTGCAGTTCAATAAAAGTTGCACACTATTAACCGCAATCATCTGTTTAGAAAACAATTTGAACAAATCATAGAACGGCTGCCAAATGGAAGGTCCTTTTCTTCCTTGCATACGAGCTGTGATCTTTCGATCTATACCATCTAAAAACGCTCCTATAAAAGGTGCTAAGATCAAATAAAGAAATAAAGATATATATTTACTCATCCAATCACACCTCCCAATAAAATCGCAAAGGTTACGATCAAAACACTTGCCGCGACAACCTGTGAAGGTTTTAGTAAACGCCTTCGTCCAAACTCAAAGCGTAGATACCAATTGGATAAATACAACTTTTTAGGCTCTCCCATGCTGTCTACAAAATGAGAATTGTCTCCCATATTGATCCCGTTCATATACGTTGGCACATAATCACGAGGTGCCATGCGCGTAATCAAAAACATCATAGAAGGAACTAACAATACACTGCAGACCATGATGACCATAGTTGTCAATTCGCTCATAGACAAAACGTCTTGAGTGGCTCCAAAAAGAGACAAAACAACAGGATTGACCACAAATCCGGCCAATAGTGGAAACAAAAGACAAAGTAAGATCATGATAACGCCTAAAACACTCATTGAAAAATATTCATCTTTTCGTGTCGCATCTTTTTCAGGCTTGCTTGGTTTATGCATCGCAATCAGCTTACCTAACCACTTTGTCCAGTAAAACATAGTAGAAGCACTACCAAAAGCAATAAAAATAACCAACAATACATTTCCTGAATCTACAAATGCTTTTAAGGCCACCCATTTACTGATCAACATTCCAAAAGGTGCCAAATACATACCCGCAATACCGATTCCCATGATATAAGCAAGTTTAGGCAACCTTAAAATCAGTCCATGCATATGCTCAATATCACGAGATCCTATACTGTTTTCAGTAGCACCAACACTTTCAAACAACATGGATTTGCTGACGGAATGAAAGATCATCAAAAAGATAGCAGCCCACACTGTCTGTTCTACACCAATACCCGCACAAGCTACGATCAAACCTAAATTAGAAATCGTTGAAAAGGCCAGTACTTTTTTGGCATCATTTTGGGCAATGGCCATCATACTTGTCGTAATAAATGTAAAACCGCCAATAAACGCAACGACTGTTCCACATAAATTTCCATACAATGCCGGTGCCAAACGAATCAATAAATATACACCGGCTTTCACCATAGTTGCACTATGCAATAAAGCACTGGAAGGTGTTGGCGCAACCATAGCTCCAAAAAGCCATGTGGAAAAAGGAAGCTGCGCGCTCTTAGTCAGTCCAGCTAAGCATAACATGCCAATAACCATTAAATTGCCATTGGATACGATTTGGTCTAGTTGTACGCTATGACTTTGTATGGCACAAAGTCCAATCGCAACCGCAAAACCCAATCCACCTAATAAGTTCATCCAAAGTGCTTTAAAACTATTATCGATTGCTTCTTCTGTTCTGGTATATCCAATCAACAAGAAAGAGATGACACTGGTGATTTCCCAGAAAAAATACATCCATATCAAATTGGAAGATAAAACCAATCCAAACATGGCAGACATAAATACAAACAACAATGCCAGAAATAGTGAACTGCGATCTGTTACGCCACGATGATTTTCATGATAACTCTTCATATAACCGACAGAATAAATACCAATCAAACCTCCGACAAAAGCACAAATCACACACATTAATAAGGCTAATGAGTCCACTGTAGTATGTGTGGATTCAATCAAAGGAATCGTCTGCTCGATCCATAACGTTAATATTGTTTGTACGATGGACAATATACAAACCCATCGTTTTTTATACTTAAAGCTCATATAGATGATAAACAACATCAAAAGAACTTCTATAGCCTGCATGATATGATCCAGCCATTCTGTGTGCGTATAAAAATGCCATGGCTGGCCACCCTGCAAGATCCATTGTCCTACAAGCATTATTGTACAAGCCATCATCAAAGCCACCGTACCATAAATGATATAGCCACGGCTTTGGGTATCACGATCTAAAAAAATAAAAATGGCACCTAATAAAGGAATCAGTGCTAAAGCGGGTATCAAATACAAACGACATCCCCCCTACGATCTATCTCATAATTCACATTATATGCCTAAATGAAAAGGGTTTCCATTCAATTTTTATTTTTTAAGGGGTATAATACGGATATGCATGAGATGGAAATTACACAACACATTCTACAAGATGTGCTTACAACAGCTCAAAATTATCAAGCTAAAAAAGTAACTGAAATCACTTTAGCTTTAGGCCCGTTTTGTGGATTTGTACCTGAATGCATTCAAATGTATATGGATGTAATTGCCCAGGATACAATGGCACAAGGCGTAAAAATTAAAGTGAAAGAGATTCCTTTAAAAGTTTTGTGTAATTCTTGTCATAAAGAATCTCAAATCGACAGAAAACACATTGAATGCCCTTATTGTCACAGCATAGATCTCAAACGATTATCTGGAAAAGAATGTGTAATAGAAAGTATTAAGGTGGAATAATTATGGAAATCAAAGTATATCATCAAATCATGGATTGGAATGAAGATGTAGCTGATCAAGTCAAAGAAACACTCCGTAAGCATCAAACTATTTTAATCAATATCATGGGCTCTCCCGGCGCTGGTAAAACAAGCGTTTTAAAGACATTGATAGAACATTTACAAAAAGACTATGCGATTGGAGTCATTGAAGGCGACATTACCACAGATATCGATGCCAAGACCATTCATGATCTAAATATTCCTTGCGTAGAACTCAATACAGATGGAGCCTGCCATATTGAAGCGATGAGCATTCAAAAAATATTGCCCGAATTTAATCTGGATACCATTGATATCTTATTTGTTGAAAATATTGGAAATCTTGTATGCCCTGCAGAATTTGATATTGGAGAAAATATGCGCATTACGATCTTAAGCGTTCCAGAAGGCGATGATAAAGTGGTCAAATATCCTTTAATGTTTACAGACACCAATTGTTTGATCATCAACAAAACAGATGTCCTTCCTTATTTTTCATTTGATATCGATCGTGTACAAAACGATTATCATGCCATCAATCCTGATTCACCATGGTTTTCCATCAGTACGATCACTCAACAAGGAGTGCAGGAATTGGTCGATTATTTAAAGGAAAGGATCGAAGCCTTACGGCATGATACATTATAAATTACAAGTCCGGGGAATCGTACAAGGGGTAGGGTTTCGACCTTATATCTGTCGCTTGGCAAAACATCATCATTTAACAGGATGGATATATAACGATGCTCAAGGCGTGACCATTCATATTCAAGGCAAGAAAAAAGATGTGACTTCCTTTTTAGACGATCTGCCAAAAAAAGCACCTGTTCTTTCTTCTATAGAAACATATACGATAGAAGAAGAACCTTTAAAACAATGGAATGATTTTTCCATTCGCACCAGTCAATCCGGCGTTCATCAAACCTTGATCTCTCCAGATATGGCACCATGCGATGATTGCATCAAAGAGTTAAAAGACCCTCGCAATCGAAGATATAGATATCCTTTTATCAACTGTACAAACTGTGGTCCTCGTTATACGATCATTCAAGATATTCCATATGATCGACCTTATACAACCATGTCTTCCTTTACGATGTGTTCAGACTGCCAAAAAGAATACGATGATATACAAAGCCGACGTTATCATGCACAACCCAATGCCTGTGCTATTTGCGGTCCCAAACTAATTTATACAGGTCCTCAAACCAGCAAGGATCCTTTTAGTAATGCCATTGCCGATTTAAAAGAAGGAAAAATTGTAGCCATAAAAGGGATTGGCGGTATTCATCTGGCTTGCGATGCCCGAAACAAAAAAGCTATAATGCGGCTTCGTAAACGAAAACAAAGAGAAGCCAAGCCTTTAGCCATCATGGTCAAAGATGAAACTGTCGCAAAAGAATTTGTGAAAATACATCCTATAGAAAAAGAGACTTTTATCTCCAGACAGCGGCCCATTGTTTTATGTGAGAAAAAAGATGCGCATTGTTTTTTAGAACTGTCTGAAAATAAAGAACTGGGAATTTTATTTCCTTATAGTCCTTTACATATTTTATTGATGGAAGAAATAGATGCCTTGGTGATGACAAGTGCGAATATTCGTGATACTCCTGTACTTATTGATAATAAAGAAGCTTACCAAAAACTTTCATCTATTGCCGATAGTTTTTTGTTGCATGATCGTAAAATTGAAAACCGTTGCGATGATTCTTTATTGCGTATCGTTGATCAAAAACCTATGTTTCTTCGACGAAGTCGAGGGTATGCGCCCGCTCCTTTATCCCTTCCAGAAGATGTCAGCCACATTTTGGCCTTAGGCGCTCATCAAAAAGGAAGTTTTGCGCTAGGAAAAGGACACCATGTTTTTTTAAGCCCCTATATCGGCAATATGGAAACCATTGAGACAATGGAACATTATCAAAAAACTTTACACACTTACAAAAGACTTTTTGAAATTGAACCTTGCATCATTGCCTGTGACATGCATCCAGACTATGCGACAACACACTTAGCTAAAGAAATGCAGCTTCCCACTCTATATATACAACATCATCATGCCCATATGGTTGCCTGCATGGGTGAACATAATCTACACGAAACTTGTTTTGGCATCATTTGGGATGGCACCGGCTATGGAAGCGATCATACGATATGGGGTGGCGAATGTATGATAGCTACACGCAAAGACTTTACACGAGTTGGCTCTATTCGTCCCATTCCACTTTTAGGAAATGAACAGGCCATTCATGAAATTGGTCGTATTGGCCTTGTTCTATCTTGGATGGCCGATCAGAATATATCTTTGTTTGATGCATCTAAACAAAACAATCTTAAACAATTGTTTGATCAAGCACCTTTAAGCTCCGGCATGGGAAGACTGTTTGATGGTTTTTACAGCCTAATTACTCATACACTATACCAGGATTATGATGGGCAGGCACCTAGTCTTTTAGAATCCTTGGCGACTCCTTGTACGCAATCGTATCCTGTTCGTTTTTATACACAAAATGGCATTCGTTATTATGATTGGATACCGATGATACAACACGCCCTACAAGAAGAATGTTTACCATCCATAAAAGCCATGAAATTGATGAACACCCTGATTAATATGGCAACAGAGCAAGTGGTAACACTGAATCCGAACCATTATCCCGTCATATTAAGCGGCGGTTGTTTTCAAAATAAGATACTTTTACAAGGAATGATACAAGCTTTACGACAAAAAGATTATGTAGTATATTGGCCCCATCAAGTCAGCTGTAACGATGAGGGCATTGCCCTTGGTCAGCTCTTAATTGCCAAAGAAAGGATGTGATTCTATGTGCCTTGCGATTCCACTGACTATTAAAAAAATAGAAGGAAATACAGCCATCGGTTTTGCCCATGGTCTATCGCAAAAAATACGAATCGATTTTATTGAAAATGTACAAGTGGGCGATGAAGTCATGGTTCATGCCGGTTTTGCGATTGAAAAGATCGATAAGAAAGAAGCCCAAAAAACCAGAGAAATATATAAGGAGATCTTTGATGCACTTCCATAAACCATTACAGCCTTTTACGCTCATGGAAATTTGTGGCACACATACCATGGCCATTGCCAAAGCTGGTATTCGCTCTTTACTCCCCAAAGATATTCAACTGATTTCAGGCCCTGGATGTCCTGTTTGTGTCACACCCTCTTCCATCATTGATAGTATGCTTCAACTTTTGGATGAACAAAAAAATCTTTGGATCTGCAGCTATGGCGATGTTTTGCGCATTCCCGGTCTTTATAAAAATACACTAAAAGGACACCCACGTGTTCATATGTGCCTATCCCCTATGGATGCCCTAACTTTGGCAATAGAGAATCCGGATAAAAAAATCTTATTTCTTGCGGTTGGTTTTGAAACTACAGCACCTGGAACAGCTATCTTAATTCAGGAAGCGTATAAACGCTCGCTTTCTAATCTTTTTATTTACAGTGCACTAAAAAGAACAAAACCAGCCATTCAGGCATTGCTTGAACAACCGGATACGCAAATTGATGGTTTTTTATGCCCCGGCCATGTGGCATGCATCCTGGGAGAACAAGGCTTTCAATTTTTAGTAGATACCTATCATAAGCCAGGTGTGATCTGTGGTTTTGAACCAGAGGATATCCTATATTCCATTGATCGATTGATCATGATGTTGAATGCGAAAAAACCAGCCATTGAAAATACTTATACTCGTGTTGTTTATCCAAAGGGAAACATACAGGCACAAGCACTTTTAAAAGAAGTATTCGAGCCTGAAGACAGCCTATGGAGAGGGTTAGGAACTCTAACACAAAGTGGATTTGCCTTACAAAAAAAGTATCAGTCACTAGATGCCAAAGCACAGTTTCATTTGCCAAAACTGACTAATGAAGAACCTGCCGGATGCCAATGTGCAAAAGTTTTATGTGGACAGATCCATCCTAAACAATGCCCTTTATTTAAAACAGTTTGTACACCACAAAATCCTATAGGACCTTGTATGGTATCCCAGGAAGGAAGTTGTGCTGCCAGCTATCTCTATGAACAGGAGGATCTATGAATCAAATTATTACTTTAGATCATGGAAGTGGAGGTCAACTCACATCCGACTTAATTGATGAACTCATCGTACCCACTTTTCAAAATAAAGCTCTTCAAGAACTTAAAGATGGTGCTGTTTTAGAAAATCATTCCAAAGAACTTGTCTTTTCCACTGACAGTTTTGTCGTCGATCCATGGCAATTTCCTGGTGGTGATATTGGAAAACTTGCCGTATGCGGTACACTGAATGACATATGTATGGCCGGCGGTGATCCAAAATATTTATCTTGTGCTTTGATCATAGAAGATGGCTTTTCTATACGAGATTTAAAGACCATCTTACATTCCATGGAAAAAACTGCACAAAATGCCCATGTACAAATCGTTACAGGAGACACCAAAGTCATAGAACGCCAAAAAGGAAATCAAATTTTCATTAATACAGCCGGCATAGGTTTCCTACAAAGAAAAATGGACTACTCCTATCAAGAAAACGATGCTATTGTCGTTTCCGGCAGTATCGGACGTCATGGCGCCAGTATTTTTATGACTCGAAAAGATATACATATTGATGGAAATTTACAATCTGATTGTGCTTGTTTAAAAGAAAAGGCAAATTTAGCCATGCGATTTGATGGACTACGCATTTTACGAGATCCAACACGTGGCGGTTTGGCAACCACCTGTATTGAATTGATTGAAAAGACAGATTTTGGACTCGATTTATATGAAAAAGACATTCCAGTAGATAACGATGTACAAACATTATGCGATTTATTAGGATTGGATCCTTTCTATTTGGCTTGTGAAGGCCGTATGATCTGTATCATTGATTCTCTGCAAGCCCCAAGTCTGTGTAAAGCCTTAGGTCCAGAATCTAGAATCATTGGCCGTATCACCAAAAAACATCCAAAGAAACTTTATCTCAAAACAAAAATCGGAGCCACCCGACAACTTCGTAAGTTGAGCGGACAGCCCCTTCCTAGAATTTGTTAGACAATGTTTAATTATAAATTTCTTTAACATTAGCTTCTATGTAAAGTTTTATGCATAGAAGTTTTTATTATATCTTTCTATCCCATGTCTTTCCTAATATATCTTTTAACACCAGCATCGCATCGAGCTGATTACATTGCTTTTAATTAAATTATATTTTTAGATAAACTCTTATATATGATTTCGATCAAAAAGAAAAACACTTCAGTCAACGTGAAGTGCTTCTCCAAACTATTCTCTATTTTTGTATTTGTGCAATCTTATCTGTTCCCCCATAAACAAAAGTATTTGATTTCAAAAGAGGATTGAATTGATATTTTTGAGGCAACAATAAGATACACATCGCGGATTTACTTTTTCTTATTTTTTCTAAATCCAAACTCATTAATGGGTCTCCCACTTTAACAACAGAACCTTCATTTTTCAAAATCGTAAAACCTTCACCATTCAGCTCTACAGTATCAATGCCTAGATGAATCAAAACTTCTATTCCCTGCTTTGTTTTTAACCCTAGTGCATGTTTAGTGGGAAATATAAATGTTATTTCTCCGTCTACAGGGGATACGATTGTGTTCTGTTCTGGCTCTACAGCAAACCCTGTTCCAAGCATTCCAGAAGAAATCGCATCATCTGGAACCTTTTCCAAATCAATCAAAATACCATCTGCAGGGCTATAAATATCTATTACTTTTTTTGAAAAAAGTCCCATAATTTCACTCCTAATCATTTATTTAATTCATAAATATCTTTAGCTAGTTTTTCTAAATCAAAATTGTTAGCTTTTTGAACCTGATCAAATAATTCAACAACTTTAGAGTCGTTAAAATTTGCAAAAGGACCTGCTAAAGTTCCAACAATTGTAGCAATAGTATCTGTATCATAACCAATATTAACAGCATCTATCACAGCTTGCAATGCATTATCTTTATTCATTGCAAAAATTCCAAAAGCACAAGGTACAGCTTCTGAAATCATTAACCCACTTCCAATGATTTCTTCTAAATTTCTTAGTTTTACTTCCTTTGGCTCATAACCTTCTGCAATTTTTATAGCTAATTTTATTCTTTTTAATATATTTGCACCACCAACTTCTCTAGATTGATATTTAGCCAATGTTGCTGCACGAGAAGCTCCATATAATCCAGCATAGATAGCTTCATCAGGAGTAGCATGATCTTTCATTCCAGCAGCAGTCCCAGCTGCAATAGCTGCCGCTCCAATAATAGACAGCGAATTATCATGAGTCACCTGACTAATCGTTAAACTAGCAGTAATAGTTTTTTCAATATCTCCAGGATTCAGCAATGCTGCTGGTGCAATCTTCATCGCAGAACCATTAGTCGCTTTGGATGCATAATCAACTGCAACCGCTCCAGGTAAAGGTTTCATCTCACGGTTTGGGTCTTTATACATGGCAATAGCACTTCTAGTTGTAGGGCCAGCAAACCGATTAAAATATTTTGGAACTTCAGACCAATTTAAAATAGCTTGAATAACCGCTTCTGTTGATAATTCTCCATTTCTTTTTAATACTTCTTGTAATATAAAGTAGATTTGTGAAAAATCATCAGTTATTTCTCCTGCTTCGTTTCCTAAAGCAAACGCTGTTTTTCCCGGCTTTAAAAAAGTTTCTACAGGTCCACCAAAAATACTTCTAATTTGGTCAAAAGTTAAATTTTCTGTAGCCGCACCCATAGCGTCTCCAATAGCACTTAAAGCAATTACCCCTTTAATTTTTTCATATTTACTCATACTGATTCCTTCCTCCTATTACTTCATTTCTGCTTCTGGATCTTTGATTCCAAATATTAACGTTAAAATTGCTCCACCAACAAAAGAAATTGCAATTCCTACAATATATGCCCATAAAGTTGCACCTGCAAATGCTGGAATAGTTGTTAAGCCACCAAATACAAAGGCATTTCCAGTTACATTAAACATACCCATAAAAGCCCCGCCTAAAGCAGCACCTAGACAACCAGCTATCAATGGTGTTTTGTATTTTACACCTAACCCATAAATAGCAGGTTCTACAATTCCAGATAACATAACAGACGCAATTGCCGAGAGTGAAAAACTTTTTAAATCTTTGTTTTTTGAACGAAGAAAAATTGTAAGCGCAGCTCCAGCCATTCCAAAATTTGCATTTGCTCCATAAGCAATAAATGGCGAATATCCTTTTTTAGCGATTTCTGGAATAATTACCATTGTATTCGGAGCCCAATGTACACCAAACATAATTAAAATATTCCAAATGCCACCAATCACTGCGCCAGTAATAATAGGATTAATATTTGCCAACCATGTAACTACTTGTGCAACACCTATACTTATATAATTGCCTACTGGTCCTACGATGAACAATGTGATTAACACCATTACAAAAATCAATACCGTAGGAATCACTACTAAATGCAAGCTTGTAGGTATTTTTTCTTCCATAAAATGTTCAAACTTTGATTGAATCCAAGTAGCAATAATTGCTGGAAGAACCTGACTTGTATAATTAAATACAGGGGCATTAATTCCAAAAAAGCTCACAAAATTGCCGCCATCACCTTGGACATACGCAATAAAATCTGGCAAAATGAATGTTCCCATAACTACTGCTGCAATATACGGACTTGCTTTGAATCTTTTTGCTGCTGTAACCGCAACTAAAATTGGAAAGAAATAGAAGACTGAATTGGTCATTGTATATAACAATTCATGAGTTGTACTTGTTTCCGCTAATAATCCAACTTCTGTTGCAAGAATTGTTAAACCTTTAATCAATCCTGATCCAGCTAAAACTGGCAACAATGGCGAAAATATCGCAACTACCATAGCCACAAACTCATTTAACCATTTTTTATCTGATGAATTTGATGATTTCGTTTCAGAAGAATCTTCAACATTAACTTCTTTTTTCATAAGCTCCAAAATTTCATCATAGATTGTCCCAACATTAACACCAATAATGATTTGAAAACTAGAATCGTTATCCACGATACCTGTTACCCCTTTAAGTTGTGCAATTTCATTAGCTTTTACCAAACTACGATCATTAAATTTTGGACGCAACCTTGTTGCACAATGTGTAATTGATGCAATGTTCGATGCCCCTCCCATAAGCTTAAGAATCTCAGAGGCTAAATTTTTTGACGATGCCATATTTCTCACTCCTTTTAATACATCTACCCCTATAGACGTTATATCGTCTTATTCTTTAATGATATTAAATCATACACATTAAATATATGCAAGCGCTTTCTTTATTTTTTCGAGTAAATATATGAAGATATTTTTAAAAATATCTAATATGTTATTCTTATGATCCCTTAACAACTTATTCAGTAACATAAAAAAAAGCGTTATAATCATTTAACTGATTACAACGCTTTATCTAAATTTTTTACTTGTTAATCATAATGCATTCAAATCCAAAGTATAATGATACTTATCTCCACGATAATAAATCTCAGCATATTCTATAATTTTACCTGATTGGTCATGTGTTATTCTTTGAACATATAATAATGGGCTCCCCTTGTCAATTTGTAAATATTTGGAAAGTTCGTTATTTGCAATTACCGCTTCAATCATTTCTTTCGCTTGTGAAACTTTATGCCCCTTATCTTCAAACAATTTATAAATAGATAAATCTGGATTACTTAGAACAGTTTCATCAAGGCCTATAAAAGATGGAACATATATTCTCTGAAAACCAATAGGTATATCATCAATATAGCGAATACGCTCTTGATAAGCTACTGTATCATTCGATGAAAGTTCTAAACGAAACAATACAATAGGTTTCGGAGAATATAAAACCTGATACTGTACAATCTCTGATTTAACATTCTTATTTTGGTTATCTTTAGCAAAACTAGTTAAAGTATTTAACTGTAAAGCACCTTTGTTGCTTACAACAACTGTACCCACACCTGGCATTCTTTGTAAAAAACCATCATCAACTAACATTTGAACTGATCTTCGAATAGTAATACGGCTAGCATTAAATTCTTTTTGTAGTTCAGGCTCTGCTGGAAAAAGAGACCCAACATCATACTTTTCATCTGATATTCTTTGCTTTAATTCTTCGTATATAGAAATATATTTTACATTACGTATCACCATATAAAGACCTCAATTCTTGTTTTATATCATTTATTATACATGAGAATTGGGAATTCAAACAATAATGTTTTGTTTATAAAACAACCGTTGAAGTGAAAAAGTAAATTCCACACCCAGAGGAAAATCGTTGAATTTAGTCTTTCTTTATTTCAACAGTGAATTTACTCCTACATTTCTGTATAGTATCTTCATCTCCTGATGCCTGTTAAGACTGGATCACAATGCTTCACGCTCTTATATGGCCAGGGCCTCAACAAAGACAAGTTCATCATCTGTAAGGAGATCAAATCGCACGCCCACATGACCCCTTTCTCCCGTTCCGGTATCCCTTCCAGGAGAACCTATGACTGTATCTTTATTTCTGAATGCGGATATAACGGATTTTGTCTCCATGAGTGTCCTACCCCTGCAAGCGTAAAGATTCTCCCAACGAGGTCTACCGGATTGATCCTCGTACAAACTCACCAAAAAGATCTATTCTACTGAATCAGCTCAGGAAAAATATAAATTCGAACTGACAAATTCCCATATCGGCTGGAACCTTTCTTATAAGCAAGCCGAAGCTTTATAAATAAATTTCTTTAACATTAGCTTCTATGTAAAGTTTTATGCATAGAAGTTTTATTATATCTTTCTATCCCATGTCTTTCCTAATATATCTTTTAACACCAGCATCGCATCGAGCTGATTATAATTATATTTCATCTTTAAATCTTCTAATAATTCCTGCAGTCCAGAAGCATACCGCTCTACATCTACTATATTTGTGTATGTTTCTAAAACCGGGTATTGTTTAGACCACATTTTAGTCCAGTCGATCTTTTTTTGTGTTTCCTCGCTCGTATTCTGTATTACTTTTTCAATTTCCTGCACTTTTAGATCATATTCCATTAGATCATCTAAACTCATTTCATACAACTGAGCCATTTCTTTAGCTTGAAAGACATTAGGCAACGTTTCATCTGTTTCCCATTTTGATACTGTCTGTCTGGAAACACCCAGAATTTCCGCAACTGTTTCTTGTGATAATCCTTTTTTACGTCTTGCCTTATATAGATTATTTCCTAAACTCATACAAAAACCTCCATCTACTTCTATTGTAGAGGGAGGGATTCCTGTTGTCTATCAACGGGAATATACAGTTTCGCCCGTTTTATACACATTTATAGTTTTCCTACTTCTATAGCTGCTTTAGCTTCCAACAAATCTTTATAAATATGCACCGGCATCTCCAATATTTCTTTTGTCGGTTGTAACATATCCGGTATCATGATCGTTACACACCCTGCATTAACTCCGGCATGTACGCCATGTATTCCATCTTCAAATACATAACAATCTCCAGAATCTAATCCTATTCGTTTGGCTGCTAATAAAAATACATCTGGAGATGGCTTGGCATGTTTTACTTCCTGGCCGCTTGTAACCACATCAAAATAAGAATCAATCCCAGAAATTTTTAAATTGTGATTTATCATAGAAAGAGGTGAACTGCTGGCTACCGCAATCTTTACTCCGTTTTCTTTAAAATACGATAGAATTTCAAACACACCTTTTTTTACAGGAACTTGTTTTTGGGTTAATTGTGCTGTAGTCTCAAATAATTCGTGTAATAAAACATCTGGATCTTGTTCAGGAAAAAATTTCTTTAAATTTCTTTTCATCACATCTCCACTTGTTCCACGAGAGCTGTCAAAAAAATTTTGAGTTAAAATCAATCCATGTCTATCTGCTACTTTATGCCAAGCAATATCAAACAGTTTTTCTGTATCAAACAGTAAACCATCCATATCAAAAATTGCGCCTTTTTGCATTTTCGTTCTCCTATTAAGAAAAAAGTCGCCTTAAGACGACTGTAATATCCTGGTCGGGATGACAGGATTCGAACCTGCGACCTCTTCGTCCCGAACGAAACGCACTACCAAGCTGTGCTACATCCCGAACACTAATACTTTAATAATATACCTCGATTCATAGTGAATCTCAACTACAAAATAAAAGAGGTTGAACACTTCATCAACCCCTTAAATATCCTATAGATCATCCACAATGGCACTGCTTTTGGCATAAGCTGTGCTTTTAGCTTCAAAGAAATCTGTTTTAATCAAATTCGCATTAGAATACATAGATACCCAGCTCATACTTTCAGGTTCACTATCATAGCCATCATATAAACGTTCAAAGCCTAAACTATGCGCTCTGAAATTTCCCAGATAACGAATATAGTCTTCAACCATTTCCATGGTCAAGCCTTCAATATCGTTTCCTATGACATATTTACCCCATTTTATTTCTTCTTCCACACCTTTTTTCAACATATCCCTATATACTTCTACTCGTTCTGGTGTAAACAATTCAGGTTCTTCCTTTTGAAGTTCTAATATAATAGAGCGAAACAACCATAGATGTGTATTTTCATCACGATTGATGTAACGAATTTCATTCGCGCTTCCTGGCATTTTTCCCATACGACCTAAATTATAGAAGAACATAAATCCGGAATAAAAATAAATACCTTCCAAAATATAGTTTGCCATGATCATCTGCATAAAATGGAATGGATCTTTATGTTCTTGAAACGCATTGTATAAATCACCGATAAATTTATTTCGATTCAATAAGATTTCATCGTATTTCCATTGATATAAAATTTCATCTCTTTCTTGTGGTGAACAAATTGAATCCAACATGTATGAATAGCTTTGTGAATGTACTGCTTCTTGAAATTGTTGAATGGATAAACACAAATTAACTTCGTTAGCAGTAATGTATTCTCCTACATTTGGTAAATTTGCCGTCTGTAAAGAATCCAAGAATACCAAAAAAGAAAGGATCTTATCATATGCGGTTTTCTCTGCTGATTTTAAAGAACGATAATCTTTAACATCTTGTGATAAATTGATTTCTTCCGGAATCCAGAAATTATTCATCGCTTGTCTATACCATTGAGATACCCAACTATACTTCATATTATTGAAATCGTTCAAATTGGTCGTATTCCCATTGATCATTCGACGTTTTGTTACTTCAATATCACCATTTTCATTAAATAATGCTTTCTTATGTAACTGTTCCATTTGCCCTCCTATGCACTACAACTCTCACACTCTTCTACTTCCAATGATTTAGAGCGTACATAATATAACGTTTTTACATTTTCTTCCCAAGCTTGAATAAATAAATTCAATAATTTACGCATTGTAAATTCAGTTGTGATATATAAATTCACAGACTGTGCCTGATCGATATGACGCTGACGAATACCTGCCGCTTTAACTAACCATGTCTGATCGATCAAATGCGCATTTTTATATAACCAGAAAGTTTGTTGATTCAGATCTGGAGCCACACGAGCAATCATGGATCCTTTCTTTTCTTCTAAGAAAAATTTATTCATGATCGGATCACAACAAGCACTGGTTCCCGCAATGATCGAAGTAGAACTTGTTGGTGCAATAGCTAGTAAGTAACCATTACGCATTCCATTTTGATGCACTTCTTTTTGCAGTTGTTTCCAAGGATCGGATGTATATCCACGTTTGGTAAAATAGGCACCTGTATCCCAATCACTATCATCAAAAGTTTCATAACTTCCTTTTTCTTGAGCAAGTTCCATGCTCGTACGAATCGCATAGTAATTGATCTTTTCATACAATCGATCCACAAATTCCAGATGTTCTTCACTCTCAAAGCGAATTCCATTTTTAACCAACATGTGATGATAACCACTCGTGCCTAAACCGATAGGACGCACTTTGTGATTGGTTAATTTCGCATAAGGAATCGGATAATAATTTAAATCAATGACATTATCCAGTGCACGAACTACAACAGATACGATATGTTCCAATTCCTTGTCATTTTTGACATCAATCTTACCTAAAGTCAAACTCGCTAAATTACATACGACAAAGTCACCTGGTACATAACGCTCTACGACAATATCTTGTCCATCTACATTGACTACTTCATTTGGTAAATGTTGAATCGGTTTCATATTTTGGGCAATTTCAGTACATAAATTGGAACAATAAATCATACCTTCATGCGGATTAGGATTTGCACGATTGACGATATCACGATTAAAAGTAAATGGTGTTCCCGTCTCTACACATGACTTTAAAATCAAACGAACAAGATCTTTAATATTGATCGTACGCTTATGAATTCGATCATCTTGTACACAATCCCAATACTTTTCTTCCCATTCTTTTCCATAAGAATCTTCTAAATGATATCCTTTGATAGTAAACACTTCATGCGGACACATCAAATACCATGTGCCATCTAAATCTTCCTTAACCATGCGCCAAAATAAATCCGGATAACAAATTGCCGGAAAGATATCATGTGCTTTCATACGATCGTCACCATTATTGGTACGCAATTGTAAAAATTCAGGCAAGTCTTTATGCCAGGCATCTAAATAAACTGCCACAGCTCCCTGGCGTACACCTAGCTGATCTACGGCAATTGCCGTATCATTGACAAGCTTGATCCAGCGAATCACACCGCCTGCTGCTCCTTTAAATCCACGAATATCACTGCCGTTGGCACGAACTTTACCAAAATATAAGCCCATTCCTCCACCATGTTTAGAAACTTGTGCAAAATTATCAATAGATTTATAAATACCATCTAAAGAATCAGGCACAGTATCAATAAAACAAGAGGACATTTGATGGAACGGCTTACGCGCATTGGACATAGTTGGCGTAGCCATCGTTACTTTAAGTTCACTTAAAATATCGTAAATTTGTTTTGCCCAGAATACTCGATCTTTTTCAGGTAAAGCCAAATGCATGGCGATGCCCATAAACATTTCTTGAACGCTTTCCAAAACTTCTCCATCATGAGAACGTATCAAATAACGATTGATCAATAGATCCAGTCCTGAATATGTAAATAAATCATTTCTTTCTTCTTTGATATATGCTTCTAATACATCAATATCTTGATTACTGTAAGCTTGACGAATGTAATCTCCATATAAACCTTCTTTTTCTAAAAATGCTATTTTTTCGGCAAATGAATGAACTCCATATTTTAACATCCTCGCTTTTATTTCCTGATGAAGAAATTCACTCTGAAAACGAGCTGCGATCATTTCCCATTGTGGCTGTTCCATAGATATCAATTCCACACAGGCACGAACTAACATCTTTTCTGTTTCTTTTTGAGAATCATCTATTTTATAAAACGTTTTAAACTTTTGATATAACGTAGATAGATCATATCCAAATTCTCTTTCTACCTGCATCAATATTTTAGGTACTGCTGGATTATGAATCAATTTTTCAAACTGAGAAATCTGTTCACGAAGTTTGGCTCTTTGAGATCGATATAAGATATAAGCTTTTGCTTCATCATAAAAAGAGTGTTTCATTAACTCTCTTTCTACTAAATCCTGCACTTCTTCTACTGTAGGTGTTTGATGGCGAGATTGAAATTCATCGCGTATTTCAATTACAATCTGATCCAATACAGAATCATCAATACTAGAGTTTAAAGATGCAAATGCTTTTTTAATTGCAATTTTAATTTTTTCGACATGAAAAGGTTGAATCGTTTTATCTCGTTTAATAATATTCATAAAATTAGCGTCTCCTTGCCATAATACCATATCAAAAATACGGATGAGTCTCTATTCATTTGACCATGAAAATGGCAAAAATAATGATCCCCCGGCCTAGCCGGGGGTTTTTCCTATGCGGGCATAGCCCTGCTCTCAAAGCTGCGCTTTACAGCGCTGCGTGGTCT
>CABVDD010000021.1 GCA_902497095.1 uncultured Faecalicoccus sp. | reverse complement strand
GAGCAAAGGACTGAAAATCCTTGTGTCGTTGGTTCGATTCCGACTGAGACCACCACCAATTAAAATGAGTCTTTATCGCTTTAGATAAAGGCTTTTTTTTGTGTCTTATCCTAATTCAACTGATGATTTTTCCCAAAGAAATCCCCAAATTATAATTTTTCTAAAAAATCTTGTTTTAAATGAGATACAATGGCATTTATATGGAAATGGCCAAAAGTTTAGACTGAATCATAAAAGTTTTTTTAATTTTAATGGATTAAGGAAATGAATCATGTGATAAAACTATAAAGGCAGCTTGAGGTACAAGCGTTTACATCGATATTATTGAGAAGATGTAGATGAAGCGGAAAAATAAAAATGATCAATAAACGTATTATTAAAACATAATAGGATGTGCAATCTTTATACTATGAATCTTAGCTTTATAATGATGGAAGGGTCAGACTAGCAATTTGGCTCTTTTTTTGTATGGTAGATAATCAACATTAAAATCTTTTAACATGATGAAAAAGAAAAATCTGGATTTGATTCAGTATGTACATTGTAAAAATTATTAAATTATATGTGTAAAGGGATTTACGCAGAATTCGATTTAGATTTCTGTTTTATACAAGCTTGTATGAGAATAGAATCAAAAATTTATTATTTTATTGACAATCATGTACGTACATGTTATTTTATATGCGTCTAAGATGTACGTACAAGATAGAGGAGGCTATATGAGCAAATTTACAAAAGATGCTACAGACTTACTAGAATATGTTGGTGGCAAAGAAAACATTCAAGCTGTATCGCATTGTGTGACAAGAATGCGTTTTGTGTTGACGGATTCAAAGAAAGCTGATATTGACAAGATCGAAGCAATTCCCAGTGCTAAGGGAACTTTTACGCAGTCTGGTCAGTTTCAAGTGATTATTGGTAATGAAGTCAGTGAATTTTATAATGAGTTTGTAAAGATTGCCGGTATTGAAGGTGTCAGCAAAGAATCAGTAAAAAGCGCTGCCAAGTCCAATCAGACCATGATTCAGAGAATTATGGGAGCTTTAGGAGAAATTTTTGCCCCACTCATTCCAGCTTTGATTTGTGGAGGTTTGATTTTAGGTTTTAGAAATATCATTGGAGAGATGGCGATCTTTGATGGCCAGACTTTGGCACAGACCAGTCAGTTCTGGGAAGGTTTATATAATTTCTTATGGTTGATCGGTGAAGCCGTGTTCCACTTGTTGCCGGTTGGTATCGTATGGTCAATCACCAAAAAGATGGGAACGACACAAATCTTAGGTATCGTATTAGGATTGACTTTGGTATCTCCTCAGTTGTTGAACGGCTTTAGCGTAGCTTCCACACCGGTCGATCAGATTCCAGTATGGGATTTTGGATTTGCTCAAGTGCAGATGATCGGCTATCAGGGGCAAGTCATAGCTGCTATGATGGCAGGCTTTGTATTAGTGTATCTGGAAAAATTCTTCCGTAAGATTTGTCCGCCTGTCATCAGTATGATCGTTGTACCATTCTTCTCTTTGGTTCCAGCTGTGATTATTGCTCATACGATCGTAGGTCCGATTGGCTGGACAATCGGAAACTTTATTGCCGATGTCGTATACAGTGGTTTGATGAGTTCTTTTGGTGTCTTGTTTGCCGGTGTATTTGGCTTATTGTATGCCCCGATTGTTATGACTGGTCTGCATCATATGACCAATGCAATTGATACGCAGCTTTCCACCTTGTATGGTGGAACGATACTTTGGCCAATGATCGCTTTAAGCAATATTGCGCAAGGTTCTAGCGTATTGGCGATGAGCGTACTACAAAGACATAATGAAAAAGCACAACAGGTCAATGTACCAGCTTGTATCTCCTGTTATTTAGGGGTTACAGAACCTGCCTTATTTGGTGTGAATTTAAAATATGGCTTTCCACTTGTTTGCGGTATGATCGGTTCGGCTTTGGCCGCTATGATTTCTGTAGGTGCCGGTGTGAAGGCGTTCAGTATTGGAGTTGGTGGTTTACCGGGAATCATTTCTATTCAGCCACAATACTATGTAATGTTTTTATTGGCGATGGGTGTGGCTATCATAGTTCCATTTATTTTAACTTTAATCGTTGGAAAGAAAAAATTAAGTGCAAAAGAAAGAGGCATTCAGGCAACGGCAACAGTGAAAAAGGGATTTGTATCGCCGATGAAAGGAAAACTGATGCCTTTAGAAGAAGTACAAGATCAGGCTTTTGCTTCAAAAGCCATGGGTGATGGCTTTGCCATTGAATTAGAAGGCAATCAAGTAGTATCACCAGTTAATGGTGAAGTGATCTTGTGCTTTCCAACACATCATGCTTATGGTATTCGTAGTGATGAAGGCAAGGAAATCTTGATTCATATCGGTATGGATACAGTAGAGTTAAATGGAGAAGGTTTTAGTCCAAAAGTCGAAGTTGGTGATATCGTACAGGCCGGTGATGTGATTTGTGAAGTGGATCGTGAAAAGATCCTTACAGCCGGTAAATCTTTAGTATCGCCAGTTGTCTTTACCAGCGGTGAGAAAATTGATCTAAAAGTACAAGGAGAAGTACAGGAACAACAATCCGATCTAATCGTATATAAAGAAGGGTAGGAAGAGTATGAAATTCAGTAAAAAGACCGTTTATCAGATTTATCCAAAATCCTTTTATGATTCCAATGGAGATGGATGGGGTGATCTAAAGGGAGTCATCGAAAAATTGGATTATCTTCAAAAATTAGGAATCGAATATATCTGGTTCAATGCGATGTTTGTATCTCCACAGCGTGATAATGGATACGATGTGGCCGATTATAGAGCTATCGATCCTCGTTATGGTACGATGGAAGATTTTGAACTGTTGTGTAAAGAAGCGAAAAAAAGAAACATTGATATCATGTTGGATATGGTGTTCAACCATACTTCGACCGAACATGCGTGGTTTCAAAAAGCTTTGCAGGGAGATGAAACATATAAAAATTATTACATTTTTAAAAAGCCGAAGCCTGATGGGAGTGCACCGACCAACTGGCAATCTAAATTTGGTGGTCCGGCTTGGCAATATGTCGAATCATTGGGGGAATATTATCTTCATCTTTATGATGTCACTCAAGCGGATCTGAACTGGGAAAATCCGCAAGTGCGACAGGAATTGGCGGATATTGTTAATTATTGGCGCTCCAAAGGTGTACATGGTTTCCGCTTTGATGTTGTCAATTTGATTTCTAAAGGAGCTTATGAAGATGATCCCAACAACTTTGATGGACGTCAGTTTTATACCGATGGACCTCGCGTACACGAGTTTTTAAAAGAACTCAATTTAAACAGCTTTGGACAAGATGAAGAATCTATGACAGTGGGGGAGATGAGTTCTACCGATATTAAAAACTGTGTCTTATATTCTGGTGCAAATTCTCATGAACTGTCCAGTGTATTCTCTTTCCATCATCTTAAAGTGGATTATAAGAATAAACAAAAATGGGAATTGATGCCTTTTGATTTTATGGAATTAAAGTCTTTATTAAATACATGGCAGTTAGGTATGCAGCAAGCCGATGCATGGAATGCCTTATTCTGGTGTAATCACGATCAGCCTAGAGCCTTATCTCGCTTTGGTGATGATAAGAATTATCCAAAAGAATCTGCCAAGATGCTGGCGACAGTATTGCACTGTATGCGAGGTACACCATATGTATATCAGGGAGAAGAAATCGGTATGACCAATGCCTACTTTACGGATATTAAACAGTATAGGGACGTAGAAAGTATCAATTTCTATCATATTTTGAAAGAACAGGGAAAACCAGAAGATGAGATCTATCAAATCCTTCAGGAACGTTCTCGTGATAATGCCCGTACACCAATGCAATGGAATGCATCCCTACATGCCGGCTTCACAAAAGGGAAACCATGGATCGAAGAAATCTATAATTACAAGACGATCAATGTCGAAAATGCTTTAGAAGATGAGGACTCTGTATTCTATCATTATCAAAAGCTGATTCAAATGCGAAAAGACTATGATGTGATTTCCGATGGGCAATATGCACCATTGTTGGAAGAAGATCAACAAGTATTTGCTTATCAAAGAGAGCTACATGATGAAAAGTTAATTGTAGTGGCCAATTTTTATGGAAAAGAAACTAATGTAACATTGCCTGTATCTTTGGAAGGATATACGTGTCTGTGTTCTAATTATAAGAATAGTCCAGTGCAGAAATCTTTAAAGCTTCGTCCTTATGAAGCGTGTGTATTTTATCGAAAGGGATAGATGATGAATAAGTACAGTTTTGGTGTAGATATCGGAGGAACCTCAATTAAGATCGGGTTCTTTCAAAAAGAAGGCAAACTGCTTCACAAATGGGAAATACCCACACGTACAAAAGATCAAGGACAATGGATTCTGGAAGATCTTTCCGATGCGATTTTTAAAGAATTGGATGAAAGAAACTTGTCGATTTCCGATGTGGAAGGAGTCGGTGTCGGCGTTCCCGGTCCAATCTTATCTGGTGGAACCGTCAACGGCTGTATCAATTTAGGCTGGGGAATCAAAAATGTTAAACAGGAGCTGTCTTCCTTATTGGATGATATTCCAGTCTATGTCGGCAATGATGCCAATGTAGCTGCCTTAGGCGAATATTGGATCGGCGGCGGTAAAGGATTTAAAGATGTCGTTATGGTTACTTTAGGAACTGGTGTTGGCGGCGGTGTGATTTTGAATGGGAAAATCATTTCCGGATATCATGGTGCTGGTGGTGAGATTGGACATATTCATGTAGAAGACCAAGAAATGGAGCCATGTAACTGTGGAAATAAAGGCTGTTTGGAACAATATGCATCTGCCAGCGGTATTGTCAAAAAGGCAAAACTTTTATTGATTGAAAGAAGCATACCCAGTGTATTGCGTGGATTAGAAAAAATCACGTGTAAGGATATCTTTGATGCGGCTAAAACAGGCGATGCGATTGCCCGGGAAACGATTGAATTTATGGGAGAAAAATTAGGATTAGCTCTTTCTTTCATATCGACAACGATCGATCCTGAAGTGTTTGTGATTGGCGGCGGTGTATCTAAAGCTGGACAGATCGTTATTGACACGATTCAAAAACATTACAAGAAAACCGCCTTCCATTCGACACAGGATACGCATTTTAAATTGGCAGTACTTGAAAATGATGCAGGTATGTATGGTGCCATGAAAATGGTAATGGATCAAAAGATAATAAAATCATAAAAAAAGAATCCTTATTGGATTCATTGAGACAGGGATTACAAGCCCTGTCTTTTTATGCTTTTTGACGACGGGCAAAGTCGACAAATTGAAACTTATCCGGCCGATGTCTGGATGATGTGTATTGAAATAGTCGAGTATCTGCTAAATATGTATAAGAAGTGACGTTGACGATCATATCATATGCGTTAAGATCCAACAGTTTCTCATCTTGGCCATTAACGTTTTGGCATGTGATTTCCTTTTTCGCATAAGCAATCGATAAATTCAACTTATTTTCAATATATTCATATAATGAATCCTGGGCGATTTCTTTTGTTAAATCAGGAATGATTTGAGCATTCAGGATATCGGTGTCTAAGATGATGGCTTCTTGATCTAGACGACGCAGCCGTTGAATGAACCAAATATAATCTTCTTCTTTAATGGAAAATAAATTTTGGAAACGAATGTCCGGATGGATCTTTTCAAAGCAAATGACCTCGGTCGTTACGTGTTCTTTCATGGTTTGTGCGATCTCTTTAAAACTAACTACACCAGAAATCGGAAAGTCATATCGATTTAAATCGAGAACGATGCTTCCTCTTCCCTGAGACTTTTGGATATATCCATTTTGTGCCAGTAATCCAAGTGCTTTACGGATCGTGTCACGAGAGCTGTCAAAGATCTTCATCAGTTCAAATTCGCCCGGTAGCTTAGAACCGGCGGGAAAATCACCAGATTCTATTTTATTTAAAATTTTCTTATAGATATTTTCGTATTTTGACATTCTATTCACTCATTTCACAAGAAAAATCTATCATGTACGTATAAGTGTGTCAACAGAAAACCGAAAGGCCACTTAATTTGAAAAAACATTTTATTTCTCATTAGCTTGTTCCTTAATGACAGTCTAACAATAAAAAAAGAAAGTACAATAAGATTCTCAAAAGACAGATTTAATTAAAAAATAATCTGGCAATAGACACTTAAAAAAGTCTATTTATTCAGAGATATGATATATATTTATAACAAATTAGACAATAAACCAAATGGGAAAAGAATAGTGTTTTATATGCGAACATCTATGAACCTACATTTAAATTACAAGAAACTCAATGTAGAAAGTATATTAAATAAATCATTTTTATTTAATACACACATTGAATGTAAAATTTATACGATAGTTTATTTTTATAAAAAATTTTCTAAGGTTTACTATCTTTTTTAAGTGACTATCGTTATATAGAGTGAAAAAGGAATTAGTTTTTATGAGTCATAAAATATATATACAAGATGAAGATCGTTTACTCATTAAACAAATGAAAAATGGTGATTCTTCAGCTATTGAAATATTTGTTCGAAAATATTATCCGGATATTTTGAAATATTGCAGACGTCGTACTTCTTCTAATGAAGATGCCATGGATCTTACACAAGAAGTCTTTTTACGGTTTTTTTCTAATTTTTCATCGTATACACATTATGGAAAAGCTAAAAATTATTTATATGTAATCGCTAGTCATATATGTATAGACAGTTACAAAAAGGGACAGGATCATATTTGTTTTAATGAAGATATTGGCATAAAACAAAAAGATGTTTCTGTTGAAGATCGTCTTAGTTTAGAAGAAGAGATTCAAAAACTTCCTGGGAATTTAAAACAAGTGATTGAGTTTTATTACTATCAAGGTTTAAAGATCAGTGAGATTTCAAAGATATTACAAATCGGTATTCCTTTAGTGAAATATCGTTTATCACAGGCAAAGAGAATTTTAAAAAAGAGAATGGAGGAGGAAAAATGACACAAGAACAACATATCCAACAAACAATAGAAAGATCTATAGAGGCGTTCTGGAAACATGAAAAACAACAAAAACCTGCATTATTTGATTTCCTATATACACAATTCATTTATATTCAAAAACGATGGTGGTTGTTGCAGCTAGGCTGTTTATTGTTGTTGTGGATCTTTTTAAATTTAGGATTTTCACAGGCAATAGAAAGAAAAGGCATCGCCATTGGCATTCCCATTTTTACTGTATTGATACTGCCTGAATTATGGAAAACAAGACAGCATAGAATGGAAGAAATAGAAAATAGTTCGGTACATACAACAAAGGATATTTATGTGGCAAGACTGTTTTTGTTTGGAATCGTTGATTTATTTGGATTGACATCATTATGGATTTTTACTTTCAGGCAGGGAATAGAAAACTTGATTTTTGAAATGTTGATACCTTTTAACGGAATTTGTATTTTGATGTTGGGAAGTTTGACATTTTTTAAAGGAAGAGAATTTTATTTGCCAATCAGTCTTAGTTTTTTGTTTACGTTGGGATGGGTACTTTTATTATCAAATGAACAGTTATATGCAAGTATTTCTTATTCATTGTGGTGCGTGCTTTTTATTGTTTCAATCGGGATATTGGCAATTGTCATATATCAATTGATTCATAGATGTAAGGAGGTGTCAGTATGGAATTGAGTCTTGTGGATTTGACAAAAACATTTTCTGATATTAAAGCTGTTGATCATCTATCTATAAATTTATATCCAGGTATTATTGGTTTATTAGGAGAAAATGGTGCCGGCAAGACAACATTGATTCGAATGATGACATCATTGATGAAACCTAGTGAAGGTGAAATTTGTTTTGAGGGAAAGAATATCTTTAAAATGGATGAAGAATATAGAAGGATATTGGGATATCTTCCACAGAACTTTGGGTATTATCCTGATTTAAATCCTTTGGATTATTTGGGATATATTGCATCTATTAAAGCCATTCAGCCTTCTGTTGCGAAACGAAGAATTAAGGATTTATTACAGATAGTCTCTTTATGGGATGTTAGAAAGAAAAAGATCAAAAAGTTTTCAGGTGGTATGATTCAAAGATTAGGCATTGCACAAGCCTTATTGAACGATCCTAAGATTTTGATTTTAGATGAGCCTACTTCCGGTTTAGATCCGGAAGAAAGATATCGGTTTCGACAACTACTAACTTCTTTGGCTGTCGATAAAATTATTATATTATCAACTCATATTGTTTCGGATGTTGAATCTATTGCCAATCAAATCTTATTGATGCATAAAGGAAAAATATTAGATTTTGGGAGTGTAGAAGAATTGATACAAAGAATACCTGTATGTGCCTGGAAAGTCAAAGTGGATAGTCAACAAGCAAAACAAATAAAACAAAAAGGAATTGTCACCAGTTCTATTAAATCTAATGAGAGTGAACTGATTCGGATATTATGTAAACAATCTCCAATGATTGGGGCAATACAGGATACATGTACTTTGGAAGATGTGTTCTTATTTTATAATCGAAAGAAGGATGATGTGCATGTTGCATTATGAATTAAAAAGCTTTTTTCAAGAACAGGCTCTAAACTTCTTGTAGTTGTATTAGGTGCTATCTTATTAGTGATGGCAGTTTATCAAATACAAAGTGTTACTTATGTAAAGCCTGATGGAACTTCAATTTCTGGATTCAGTGCCATTAGCAAGCTAAAAGAAAGTAAATCACAATGGGATGGATATCTAACAGAAGAACAAATTCAAAAGGTGCTGCAAACGAAACAAGATATATTAAAAGATCATCCTGAGTATTATCCAGGAACAACGGACATAGATCTTTCCAATCAAGTCTATTCACTAACACAGGGGTTTGGAGATATTCGGGATATGATCAATCAGTCGTATTCTTTATTTGGACAATTTGATTATTACTTAATTGATCGATTATCGCCTTTACAAAGTTCTGATTTTTATAAGAATAGAATCGAGGGATTGGAAAATTATTTAAACGCAAATGATACTTTATCTGCTTCTCAAAAAGAGTATTATAGAAAACAATATAAAGAAAATAAAACTCCATGGTATTATTCCTATCAGCAAGGTTGGCAGGTATTGGCCAATTCTTTATCCGTTTTACAGATTTTTATAGTTGTTGTGATCAGTTTATTGTTGGCATCTATTTTTTCTTATGAAGAGAAAACAGGCGCAAAACTAATTTTGATGAGTTCCTACAAAGGAAAATCTAAAGGCGTTTTATCAAAAATATCAGCAGGTTTATTATTGACACTTGGATTATATATATTTGTTGTGGGAATCTACATGTTGATTATTTTAAGTGTTTTTGGATTTGAAGGAGCATTTGATCCGGTACAGACAAATTATTTTATTGGATGGAAATCGCCATGGAATATTTCAAATATTCAAGCTATAGGGATTTTGTTTATCAGTGGTTTGATTGGTGCCTTGATTTTCTCAAGTATAACGATGTTTATATCTTATAAAACTAAATCCACTGTGATGGCATCAACAGTTTCCTTTTTATTGATTTTATTGCCAGATTGGCTTACAAATTTTATTTCTGACTCAAGTATGGTTACGTGGCTTAAACTATTTCCTGATCAACTATTAAATGCAAAAACCAATTTAACAGGTTTTACATTTTTAGAAATACAAGGGCATATGATATCTCCACTTACGATCATGAATGTTGCATATGTTGTATTGACGATAATACTTTTGATGATTATTTATGTATCCGCCAAAAAAGAGTATGTAAAATAATTTATAGGTAGTTTAGAAAAGCTAAATAGTCATATTCTGGTAAATATAGGCAAAGAAATGATGTTTTTTAAGGATTCCCATTTTCTTTGCATGACAGCCTCTTACTAATGTATTATTATAGTAGTGAAAGATAACTATATAAAGCCAAGGAAAAATGATGAAAAAGTATGAAATATAAAACCAGGCTTTAATAGTTATATAGATCTTTGAAATTGTATGAATGTATATACTAAAAAGAACTACTAAACGATGTTTTTATAAAAGACATTGATCAAATTCATATCTAGTTGTCAGAATCGGATAGATAATTTTGGGTGGTTTTCTCATGTTGCATATCTATTTATCTTTTTCAATTATTTTAAGGATTTTTATGCGATTTATGTAATATGAAAATGACCACAGGCAGCGGATTTCAATTTCTTTGTTGTTATAGAAATGTTTCTGGTTTTAACGAAAGAACTTTTTAAATGTCTATATATCTGTATAAAAAATATTTAGAGTGTTTTAAAAACTATTAAGAATTTTTGAATACGTTTTAAAGATCGTTGGCATAGAACTTGCAATATGAACAATATCAATTTGATTAATGATAGTGCTTCTATGCTCGAGTTTACAGATATTGATGGAATAGTGCATAGAAGCATTATCCTTTTTATCTAAATTCAAATAGTTGATTATTTACAAAGAATTAACTGACTTTTGTCACATGAACTCAAATCTGATTACAAGAAATAGCAAGTTTATTTTTGATGAAATCAAAGCTTTTGAAAGAAAGTTCAGGTATATATTCACAATTTCAATATTAAAACATAAATAAAATCCTGATGAATCTATATCGGGTAAAAAATGAAAGAATATACTGATTATTCAATTGAATCAATTAGCTTATGTAGGAGGAGGCAATAATTATGACATATTTAGCAGCAAATTTACGTTATCTACGAATAAAAAAAGGTCTATCACAAAAGGAATTAGGCTCTCTATTATTTATGGCACATCAAACAATTTCGAATCACGAATTGGGCAAATCACAACCCGATTTGGAATGTATACAAAAGTATGCAGGCTTTTATCAAGTTTCGTTATATGATTTGATTCATGTAGATTTATCGAAAGCAAACAAAAACATCAAAGATTTAGGAAATGTACGAATTGATGAAAACCAACAAACTTTTCAAATCTTGTCGGGATCAAAGGGAATTTATCCGTTAAAAGATGTATGTAAATGTCAGATCATATTTGAAGATGCCAAATTTCATAATGAAGAACATCCGTTTCCTTTAGATCATAGAATCTTGGTTACTTCTCATGATTTCTGGTGGGTCAATCGTAAGGTGTCATTGGTTTGGAGATAGAATTGAAGGATGAAAGAAAACTATATGTGTATGTATCAAATGATGAGAAGGTACAAAATTCAGAAGCTTTTAAAAAATATATGGAACAGGCACGGCAAATTAAACATAATTTGACAAAAGGGCGCAAAGAGTTATAGAAAAAAGCTACAATTGATTTATAAGTATTAAATGTGTAATTCCCCATAAAAGATAGAGTTTTATGGGGATTTTGTATTAATTAAGATTTAAACGCTTTAAAATTTTAGGTTGAAGTTCTTCTTTGACTTGTAGTATAGAAAAGGCTTGTTGGATGTCAGAAATCGTACCACTTTTTAATAAAAGGGAAATGCTTTGAACAAGAGCATCTAATTCGCCCGATTTATGTCCTTCGGCTCGCCCTTTTTTTTCTCCATATTCTTTCCAAGCTAAATAAGCACCTTGAGAAAATGTACACATATCTTTGATTTCCTCCTTGTCTTCTTTTGATAATAGTATACCATACTTTATTTCTAGAATTTGTATGATTTGATCATAATCTCTATCTGATAAAAATAATAGAGATAAAAATTCCATGATATTTTTGGGAGATTTTAAAATTTCATCCATAGTCTTTTCCTCTTTTGACAGAAGACATGGATATAAAAGATGAGTTTTGGACATCTTATAAAACTTTGGATTGAAACGATAATCACCCATTTTTAGATTTTCTTGTGTTACATACTCTAATAGGCAATTATCTTTTTTTCTTGGATGATGTAAACATATCCAAAAAGAACGAACATCTATAATATCGTTATAGAGAGATTTTTGAAATCCAGGAGAATGATTTTTTTGACCAGCAATCAATCTGTATGCATAATATAGACTTCGGCTAGGAAGAGCATATTTATAGGATTCTTCTCCTTGTGCTTCAATATGAATTAACATATATTTTGATGGATATAAAGGATGTTGAATCATGTAAAGCAGATCATAAATAATTTTGGCTCCAGGAATGCGAATATCTTCAGAATTCAGTGTAATGATTTTAGAATTAGAAGAATTTGGCTGAATTAATCTAATGATTTCTTGTAAAGAGAGATCTTTAAACTCATCAAGGCATTGTTGAAGCAGATATGCCTGAATAGGCTTGAATGAGAGAATAATTTTTGAATAAGCATCAATGAAACGTTGTTTAGATTTTATAATTGTTTGTAATTCATTTAACTTTGACATTAAATTTAATACCTCCAATGTATATATACGTATAAAAAATGAAAAAGTATGAAAAAAAATTTAATTCGTATGCTAGAGAGTTAAAACGTATTCTTTAACTCATAATAAATAATATGTTATATAAATCATTATGTTTAATTGCAAAATTTGCAAAAAATATTCAAAAATGAAGAAGAAATGTTTAAAATGTGGTATATTATAGCTAAATTGAAGGTGTATAATATGTTATTGCAATTTAATGTAGAAAATTTTTCATCATTTAAAAATGAAGTGATACTAAGCATGAAGGCAAATAGTGATAAGGAACATGCAAAATCATTAATTACGTTTCGTCATGAAAAAGTATTGCCTTCTGTTGCTATATATGGACCAAATGCTTCTGGTAAAACCAATATAAATAAGGCCTTAACTTCCGCTATTATGTTTGTAAGAAACTCGAATTCTTTCCAAATTGACACAAAAATTAATGTGACCCCTTTTCTGCTAGACGAAAATAGTAAAAATAAAAAAACTCGTTTCGGCTTTTTGTTTGTATATAAAGGGATTAAATATGAGTATAGTTTTACGGTAGATGCACACAAAGTTTACGAAGAATTTTTATATGTATATAAAACTTCTCAACCATCTATGATTTTTGAAAGAACAAATATTAATAATTATAAGTACACGGAAGCAAACAAACGGAAATTAAAACCGATTGAGGCTCATAATACAGAAAACAAGTTATTTCTTTCTACCGCAACAGCTTGGAATTCTGAATTAACTAAAGATGCTTATATGTGGTTTTCACAAATGATTGACACTTATGATGCTTCATCTTTAAATGAAATATTTTTGCCTGCATTTGAAAACGATAAGAGTCATGAAGTTGAGAACTTTACAAATCAACTCTTAAAAAATGCAGATATAAATATAAGTGGATTTGATCTTGAAATACGGGAAAAGACGGACAAAGAAATACCACTTCCTCCTGGTATTTTTATGGAAGATAAACTAAAAGAACTTTTGATGCAAAACGCAAAAGAATGGAAGCTTACGACACACCATAAAGTTAGGCTTGGAGAAACAGAAAAAGATTTTGAACTTCCATTTCATATGGAATCAAAAGGGACACAAATGTTATTTTCCTATGCTCCTATTTTTCAAACTGCCTTAAAGCAGGGAAAAACAATAATAATTGATGAAATTGATTCCGGGCTGCATCCTGTATTGGTTCAGTATTTGATTCAACTTTTTAATGATTCTAAAATCAATACAAAAGGAGCACAGTTGATTTTTAATACGCACGATATTAATTTGTTGGATTTAGATTTATTTAGAAGAGATCAAATTTATTTTGTGGAAAAAAATAATCAAACGGGTATTTCTGATCTATATTCATTGGATGAGTTTACACCTAGAAAGACAGATAATATTCAAAAGAAGTATTTACAAGGAAGATATGGAGCAATCCCTTGTATAGGAGCAGAGGGCATAAAATGGTAAGACGTATTACTCAGAAGAAAAGAGGAGTTAAAACTCGAAAAGAGAAAAAACTGTTTATTTTAGGTTTGGAAGGTAAAAACGAAACAGAAAAGAATTATTTTATGTCGTTTAATCCAATTTTGAAAAAAGCAAGAATCCAATGTAATGTGAGCAATACCACAGACCCGGTAGGTCTGGTAAATGATTTAGTAAAGCTAAAAAAGAATGAGTTACTAGAACCAGATGATACAATTTGCTGTGTCTTTGATGCAGACACAGAGCCATATAAAGAAAAACAAATTCAAGAAGCTGCCAAATTGGCTAATAAAAATAAAATAGAATTAATTATCTCTAACCCATCTTTTGAGATTTGGTTTTTATTACACTTTATTTATACAACTAAATATTATGATAATAAAAGTTTAATAGATGATTTAAAAACATATATTCCAAACTATAAAAAAAACGGGCCAGTTTTTAATGACATTAAAATGGCTACAGAGAAAGCAATCACCAATGCAAAGAGACTTGATGAGCATCATAATCAGCAAAATAAAACGAAGTATTTAGATAGAAACCCAAGCACAGATGTTTGGAAACTAGTGAGTTGGATTTCTAACGAAATAAATTAGTCAGTTGTTCAAACATTATTCAACTTTTCATATAGTGAGTTTAGTGCTCGCTTTTTATGATGGATCAATTTTGCTTATTTAGAAATTATATACATTTTGTATATATTTCTATTAGCATAATATACTTATTTTGAAGTGTGGTGAAATAGAATGTCTTGTTCTAACTATTGGAGATTGACATGGTGCACTATGGGTGGAGAAAGTTTTAACTACATACACAGATATGAGCGATAATGCATATAAGGAAGATAGAGAGTTTGTAACGGAAGTTTTTGATTTATAATTACATCAATCTGATGTTTTATGATGATTTTCTCTTTCTAATAGCATGTGTTATTATTAGTTCAGTGTCTTTGATTGAGGAAGGATATAAAATTATATGTTTAGAAAATGCTTAAAAGTTATTTTAAGTTCGATGATGATGTTATTTTTTCTTTTAGGATGTACTGTATCAAAAGATGGATTATACCAGTTATCTAATCAATCATATAGTCAAATGATGTCTTATATTATCAGATGGGGTGATTCTGTAGTAGTGGTTGATGGAGGGATGGCTGAAGATGAAGCCAATTTAATTCAAAATATAAAAAAAATAAGTGATGATAATACAGTGGATGCTTGGATAATTACACATTATCATCAAGATCATACAGGTGCGTTAGCAAAGTATCTAGAATCAAAATCTGAGGACATAAAAATAAAAAAGATATATTACAATTTTCCAAGTAGAGATTGGGTATCTAAGCATGATGCAGATTGTTTAAGTGAATACGATATTATTTCAAACGCTTTATCAACATTTAATTCAAAAGTAATTGTTTCGAAAAATATGGATATTTCAACTCCGGATTTACAAATAAAAGTTATTCGTACTTTTAATCCTGAAATTACAGTAAATGGTGGAAACAATTCCTCGTCAGTTTATAAAGTTACATGCAATAATAAAACAATTTTATTTTTGGGTGATTTAGGAGAAGAAGGAGGAGAGGAATTAATCAAAGATTGCAAAGAAGAGATTGAAAATATGGATTATGTTCAAATGGCACATCATGGTCAAGCGGGTGTCTCAAAAGAAGTTTATCAAATTATACATCCTAAATATTGCTTGTGGCCTACTCCAGATTGGCTATGGATTAACAAAGATCATCAATATCAAACAGATTTAACAAAAGAATGGATTAAAGAAATTGGAGTAAAGAAAAATTATGTAGCAGATAAAGGTACAATTAAAATTGATTTAAAATAAAACACTATACATAATTATAGATTATTTGTTATAGTATGTGTTGTTTGAAAGAAGTGAGAAATTATATATGAGCTTATTAAAAAGTATAAAAAAGAATTGGAAATTAATTCTTTACTTGAGTAAAGATGATATAAAGAAAAGGTACGCGGGATCTACATTAGGCACAATTTGGGCATTTATACAACCTTGTGTAACTATCCTAATTTATTGGTTTGTTTTCCAAGTAGGACTTCGTTCTACAGCTCCTGGAGAGTACGAAAACATGCCTTATTTAATTTGGATAATGTGTGGATTGATTCCATGGTTTTTCTTTAGTGATGCATTAAATTCGGTAACTTCAGTTTTTATGGAATATAGTTTTTTAGTTAAAAAAGTGGTGTTTGATATTCAAATACTGCCGATAATAAAAATTATTTCAGCTTTTTGTATTCATTTTTTCTTTATATTATTAACTTTTTTAATTATGGCTTTATTTGGATATTATCCAAACTTATCTTTTATTCAAGCATTTTATTATTCTATCTGCATGGCACTTTTGGCTCTTTCTGTTGGATATTTAACATCAAGTTTGTCAGTGTTTTTTAGAGATCTTCCTCAGCTGGTTGCTGTTTGTTTACAAGCAGGAATGTGGTTAACACCTATTCTTTGGCCTTTTAATATGTTATCTAATCAATGGTTTTCTTTTATATTTAAATTAAATCCCATGTTTTATATAGTAGAAGGATACAGAAGTGCATTATTAGGAGGACATTGGTTTTTTGAAAATTGGGTACAAACAATTTACTTTTGGTGTTTTTTAATTGTTATATCTCTTATTGGAAGGCACATTTTTAAGAAAATGAAGCCACACTTTGCAGATGTGCTGTAAGGAGTATAAAAATGAATAGTGTAATAGATGTTAAAAATGTATCTAAAATATATAACTTATACGACAGACCAGGAGATAGACTTAAAGAAGCTCTATTTTCTAAGAAAATACGACATAAAGAATTTAAAGCGCTAGACGATGTATCTTTTAATGTAAATAAAGGAGAAATACTTGGAATTATCGGAAAGAATGGTAGTGGCAAATCTACAATTTTAAAAATTATTACTTCGGTACTGACTCCTTCATCTGGTTCAGTTCGTGTGGATGGTAAGATAGCAGCTTTACTTGAATTAGGTGCTGGATTTAATATGGAGTATACAGGAATAGAGAATATATATTTGAATGGGCAAATGATAGGCTTTTCTAAAGAAGAAATGGATGCTAAATTACAAGACATAATAGATTTTGCCGATATTGGGGAACATATTTATCAGCCAGTTAAGACATATTCAAGCGGTATGTTTGCAAGATTGGCTTTCTCTGTTGCAATTTCAGTTGATCCAGATATTTTAATTGTGGATGAAGCTTTATCTGTAGGTGATGTTTTTTTTCAGAATAAATGCTATAGACGATTTGAAGAATTTCGAGATCGGGGGAAAACAATTTTATTTGTAACGCATGATATGGGAAGTGTAATTAGATACTGTAACAGGTGTATACTTCTAAATAAAGGGCGTAAGATAGCAGAAGGAAAGCCACGAGAAATGGTGGACTTGTATAAAAAAATAATGGTCGGGCAATATGATTCTGATAAAGACGATAATGATTTATTAAATCGTAAAGATGAAGTTGCTTCTCAATTATGGAAAGAACAGATATCTATAAATCCTAATATTGAAGTTTATGGTGATGGACGAGCAGAGATAATTGATTTTGGAATCTTTCTAGAGAATGGAGAAATTAGTAATAATGTCTATAAAGGAGATTATTACGAAATAAAAATGAAAGTTAAAATTAATGATGATAATCTTTCGCCTATTTTTGCTTTTAAATTAAGAGACATAAAAGGGTTAGAACTAACTGGTACAAATACGATGCTTGAACAGATAGATACATCATCAATACAAAAAGGCGATATTGTTACTGTTTCTTTTCGACAGAAACAATATTTGCAACCAGGACAATATTTGGTTTCTTTGGGATGTACAGCATTTGAAGGTGACAATCTTGTAGTTTATTGCAGAAATTATAATTGCTGCGTTCTAGGAGTAGTTGCTGACAAGGGGACTATTGGAGTGTTTGATAGTGAATCTATAGTTGATTTAAAAGTGGAGTGATATTAAGTTTATCTTTGGGAGATTAATAATCTCCATTTTTTTATATGTTATACTATATTTGAGGTATGAATATGACAAAAATTAAGGAATCTAGTTTTAATTCGTATGAAGAGATGCGACTTTTTTCAAAATTTCGTCAAAATGTTTTATGTTGGTATGAATTTAAGAATGAATCAAGAATATTGCATTTAGGAAGTGAATGTGGGATTTTAACAAATTATCTTGTACGCTTTGGAAAAGTAATTTGTATTGAAACTAATGAACAATACAATAGCATAAATAAAATTATGAATCCTAATGTGATATGTTTCTCAAATTATTATGATTTTTTTAAGCAGAACAAGAGTAAATTTGATTATATTATTGTTGAAAATTTTTTGGAGTCAGAAAAGAATAAGAAGCAAATAATAGAAGAATTGCTGACTTTATTAGATAAAAATGGGGAAGTTATAATTTTAACAAATAATAAGTTAGGCTTAAAATATTTTAATGGATATTGTGATGAGATAACAAAAAAAATGTTTGGAAATTTAACGATCAATAATAAATTATATACTTACAAACAATGGATAAATATACTAGAGGAATTGAATAGGGAATACTTTATTTTTTATCCTTTTCCAAATAAGGATTTTCCAATTTCTATATATTCAGACAGAGCAATTGATTCCCACTTTCCAATATTTTATGAGCCTTCAGAAAAGAATAAAATAGATTTTTTTGATGAAAGAGAAGCTTTTGAAGAAATCAAAAAATCTGGATATTTTAAAGATTTCTGTAATTCATTTTTCATAGTAATAAATCCAAAGAATTGTCATTATTTATATTCCAAAATATCAAGTGAAAGAAAAGAAGAATTTCAAATTTGTACTAATATTCTCTCTATAAATGGTGAAAAATTAGTTTATAAAAAAGCATTGCATCAACAAGGAATTAATCATTTAAAAAGAGTTAATGAATATTATTTTAATTTTACAGACAAAGTAAAAAAAGAAATGTTTTATTATTGTCCGTCTAATTTTGTGAACGGGAAATTACTTTTTGAATATATTGAAGGTAAAAATCTGGAACAAATAATTTCAGAGGATGTTAAAAATAATAATATAGATGAAATTATTAATCATATAAGTATTATTTTAAATATATTAACCATTGAAAAGGATGAAGATTTTCATTCTAGTGAATTGTTGAAAAAAGTATTTGGTGACTTGGACTATTCAATATTTATTGGAGAAAAATGCCAACCAGTAAATAATATAGATTTAATTTTAGAAAATGTAATATTTAATGGAGATTATTTTGTAATTGATTATGAATGGATTTTAAAATGTTGCATTCCCAAAAAATTCATTGTTTTTAGAGCAATTTTCCATAGTCAGTGTTTATCAAAATTAAAGGAAGAAGAAATAAAGAAAATATATAATTATTTTGAAATTTCTGAAGAAATGATAGAAATCTTTTTAAAAATGGAGAATAATTTTCAAAACTATGTCACTTCTCAAACAATTTTTAGTCAAGCGATGGCTTCAAATAGTTATTCGATACCATTTAAGAATAACCAAAATAGAATAATTAATATAAAACTATCTCAAAATAATAATGAGAGAAAAGAATATAATTTTGTAGACACATCAGAGATCGAATTAAAATATAATTTAAATCCATCTCTAGAAAATATTAGTATAAAAATTGAAAAAAAATCGATTATTAAAATTAATAAAATAGAACTTGATGGCATTCCTTATAAAAATTTATATTCTAATGCAGATTTGATAATAAATAATGACTATTATTTTTTAAATCCTCCAGTATTCAATTTGAAAAATAACAAATTTTCAACTTTAAAAATAAACTTAACATTTTACTATTATGGTGTTGATGCTATTGACAATATCACTGCTTTGATAGAAACTAATAAAAGTCTAGATGATCAGATAAAAGAATTGAAGAAAAACAAAGTTGTAAAATTTTTTGAAAAGATAAAGAGGTAAATAAAATGGATGTTAGCATAGTAATACCAACAAAAAATGGAGGGGAATTATTCGATGAAGTTTTAGACATGATCGATAAACAGGTTACTGAATATACCTATGAAGTAATTTGTGTTGATTCGGGGTCTACCGATAAGACTCTTGATTATATAAAAAAACATAAATGCATTTTAAAAAAAATAGCTAAAGAGGATTTTGGACATGGGAAAACTAGAAATCTAGGGGCTAGTTTGGGAACAGGTGAGTTTATTGTATTTATTACCCAAGATGCTAAACCAGCATCAAAAGAATGGTTGCAAAATTTTATTGATGCCATGAAAATTGATCCTGATATTGCAGGTGGATTCGGAATACATTATCCATACGATGATTGTAATATTTTTGATAAACGAGATATAACAGCTCTTTTTAAAGGATATGGAGAAGACAATACTATATATCAAATAGAAGATAGAGATAGGTATGAGACAGAAGAAGGTTATAGACATCTTCTTGCATTTTACTCTGATAACAATTCATGTATGCGTAGGATTTTTTGGGAGAAGTATCCTTATGATGATGTTAATTTTGCAGAAGATCAGATTTGGGCAAAAAAAATTATTGAATTAGGATTAAAAAAACTATACTGTCCTTTTGCTCCAGTGTATCATTCTCATAATTACCCATTAAATACATATTTAAGGAGATACTATGATGAGTATAAAGGGCTATATAATGTGCATGGCTATATAATGGTTAAAAATATTCCAAAATTATTAGTAGGGTATTATCGATATTTAAAAAATGATTTGAAATATGTGCATCAGTTGAATATGGACATGAAAGAAAAAAATAAGTGGTATAAATATGCTATTATTAGAGACTGGTATAGATTTTATGCTTCTTATTTGGCAGGAAAATATCAAAGGGTATCTGAAAATAAAAAAATAAAGTTGGATAAAAAATATTCTCAACAATTAGAACAAATAAAAAAATGATAGGAAGGTGCTTTATGAACCCAAAAAGAGTGATAAATTCGATAAGAATTCGTGGATTAAAAGGATCTGTTAAGAGATTGAAGGATGGCTCTCCTTTAACTGATATTTGTGGCTTTTGGAATTTTATTGTAAATACAAACGAGATAGAATTTTGTTATGAAGATTATCAAAATGCAAAAAAGAGCGAAAGTAAAATATTGAATTGGGTTATTCCAGAACCAGGTAAAGGATCGGGAGGACATCTAAATATATTTCGTTTTATTAGTTATTTAGAAGAGCATGGAATTCACAATAGGATTTATATCTTTAAACCTATTAATTTTTCAAATAATGAATCATTTAAGAGTTTTTTGAGAGAGTATTTTTCTATTTTGAATGAAAATGTAGAAATATATTATGATACTAAATATATGCAATTTGCTCATGGTACCGTAGCAACAGGTTGGACGACTGCATACTGTGTACAAAATTTTAATAATACGATTTCTAAATTTTATTTTATTCAAGATTTTGAACCATATTTTTATGCTTATGGATCTGAGTTTTCTTTTGCAGAAAATACATATAAATTTGGATTTAGAGGTATTACGGCTGGTGATTGGTTAAAAGACATCTGTATACAAAAATACGGGATGATTGCAGATAGTTTTAGTTTTTCTTATGATTTAGATTTATATAAACCAAAAAAGAAATTAAATAAAGAAAAGCGAATTTTCTTTTATGCTAGACCTGTCACCCCTAGAAGAGATTTTGAATTAGGCTTACTAGCACTTCATGAATTATCAAAAATGATTCCAGATTTAACGGTTGTATTCGCCGGATGGGATTTATCTCAATATAAAATACCATTTAAATATGAAAGTAAAGGTATTTTAGATATTAGTGAACTTTCAGAATTGTATTCATCTTGTGATATGTGCCTGGTGATTTCAAATACAAATTTATCGTTATTACCTCTAGAGGTAATGGCTTCAGGCTCTGTAGCCGTTTGTACTAAAGGTGCAAATAGTGAATGGTTAGTTAATGATCAAAACTCTGTACTTGTAGATATAGAACCAAAACAAATAGCTCAAAAAATAGCATATTATTTTGATCATCCAAAAGAATTAGATATGATTCGAGAAAATGGAATTCATTTTGCACAGAACACTTCATGGAAAAAAGAGGGACATAAAGTATTCGAAGCTATAATGAGAGGAATAGAAGAAGATGAAAAAAATATTAATAATAGGTGGTAATGGTTTTATAGGATCTAATCTTAATGAATGTTTATTAAAAAAGAATTACTTGGTAAAATCATTTGATATTCAAGAACCACATCGTCCACTAAAAGATGTGAATTATATTACGGGAGATTTTTTTGATAATCAAATGCTTGAAAGTATTCTTACTGATGTTGATGTAGTTATTCATGCCCTAAGTACTGTTAATCCAGGAAATTCTAATATAAGATTTATGCAAGGTTACTCAAGAGACTTTGTACAGAGTGCGTATTTATTTAGCCTTTGTCAAGAAAAGAAAATAAAAGTAATATTTTTGTCATCAGGTGGAACAGTATATGGAGTTCAAAAAAATCAACCAATTAAAGAAAATGCATTTGCGGATCCTATAAATCATTATGGAGCTGTAAAACTCTGTATTGAAAATGTTCTTCGAACATTTAATAAGCAATCCCATTCTCAGATGATTGCTGCAAGAATTTCGAACCCTTATGGACCTGGACAGGATTTTAATAAAGGTGTTGGTTTTGTTGACGCAGCATTAAAGAAATCTTTATTAGGAGAAGATATAGAAATTTGGGGAGACGGTTCAATAATTAGAGATTATATCTATATAGAAGATGTTTGTGAAATGATAGCTTCTTTAGTTGAATATGAAGGTGAGGAAGACACATTTAATATTGCATCTGGTAAAGGTATCTCATTAAATGAGATAATAAAAGAAATTACAGCTTTAGGATTAAATCCTAAAGTGGTTTATAAAGATTCACGAAGTGTAGATGTTCCCAAAGTAATTTTAGACAATTCGAAAATTGTAAAAATTCATCCAATGAGATTATTGTCTTTTCATCAAGGATTAAAATCATATTATGAATTTCTTTTAAAATATTTTCAAGATTAAAAAGGGGTTAATATATGAATTGGTTGTGTTCGGTCTTATATTATGTATTTATCATTTTTCAATATGTAGTAATTGGAAAAACTATAGTTTCATTTTCAAAACTTAAAGAAAAGTTATCATATTATTTAATAACTGGTTTTTTTTCTACGTATGCTGTTGCGTTCTTTGTTGCTTTTCCAGCTCAAGTTTTTCACTTAAGTTGGAAAACATATTTTATTTTACAGTTGATTGTTTTTTTACTCATTGATATATTGTATTTTATAAAAAATAAAATTTTTTTCCAATCTTTATTTAATAAAAACAAATTAAGTTTTAATAATATAAAAGTTGTTTTTTCAAGGAACTGGCTTCTTGTATTATTTGTAATTCTATTTACAATTTTTTCAATGTCTAATCAGGTACAGTATTATGATTTAAATTATGATGATTATTATTATATTGGAAAAATGGTGAATTTAGTAGATAGTCCGAGGTTGTTTAATGAAAATTATTATAATGGCTCTTTAGAAGTTGCTACCGTTGGTTTAAATAGATTAGTCAATACTTATGAACTTAGTTATAGTTTTTTTGCGACATTATTTCATGTGGATATTCCTTTTTTTTGTAGAGTAACAATGGTAATTCATAACTATTGGCTATTTGCAATAGTATTTAGAGAATTGGCTAGTAAATTTGTAAAAGAAGATTATGCTCAATATACATTGTTACCTTTTTTCTTTTTTTTAATACCAGCAGGATGGCTATATCATGGAATTAATCTTAATTTTTTAAATACATCATTTTATATAAGATCTTATGATCTATGGCAGTTTCAAACAGCTGCATTTTATGGTGGATCAATAGTAAGAATGATTGCTATTCCTGCATTATATATATATAGTGAGCCATTAATTCCAAAAATGAATTTTAGGAATTTTATAGTAGTGGTTTTAGTCTGTGTTGCACTTTTGGGATTCTCTTCTATTTTTATGCAAGTGTTAGTTTTGTTTTTATTTTTTATTTTATTAGTGAAGTTAATTTATTTAAGCATTAAATATTATAAAAATGGAAATACAAAGAGACTTATATTAAATATAAGCCTATTAACGGTTTTGATATTTAGTTTGTTTTTTACGAAATTGATAGATAATTTTTCTTTTTTCAATCTTGAAAAATATACACAAGCATTGAATGATTACTTGCCATTTATAGATGTTTGGTATAAGCAAGATTTGATTTTGAATTTTGGTTGGATTTTTTCACTTTTTTACTGCCTATATTGCCTATACAAAAGAAATTTATCAGTAAGTTTTTGGGCAGTCATATTGTGCATATTTATTGTATTTAGAAGTAATTATTTCTCTGAGCTCATTATGACTTCAGCTTTTAATTATTTCTTTGTTCCTTTGCGAACAGTATCTTCTTTACAATATATTTTTGTATTTGCTTTAGGAATTTGTTTTGTTCAATTTAGCAGTTGGATATTTCATAGTAAAATATTTTATAATCTAACTTCTGCAGTTTCGGTAATAGTAGTTTTGATTTATTTTTCCAGTCATTATCAAGTTATTTGTAGTCAAAACTTTTTAGGATCGGGGATATCGTCTGCAGGATGGGATTTTTCTAGAGTACTTGATTTAAGAACTAAAATGATGCCAAATATATTTGTTGAAGTAGGAGATTATTTTAACAATTTACCATATGGGAATTATAATCTTTACACTCCTGGTGCATTTGATTATGAAAATCATGTAGCACAAGGAGCTGGGTTTGTGATGTCATCAAATCGTATTGTTACTCATATTAGTAATGGTATGAATTTGACTCAAGAAGAAATCCGAATTTTAGATGATTTTTGTAAAACTAACGGAATAAAATTTAATGATGTAATTGATATTTGCAAAAAGAAAAACATTGATTATTTGATAGTATTCAATGACGAAAGCAAAAATTTGTTAGAAGAGAATGGATATAGTTTGATTTTACAAGGTATGCAAACAAATTATCAAGACTATTATTTATTCAAGTTATAAATCTAAAGAGTATTCCAAAAAAAATTTATTTTATAGAATAATAGTTTTTATTTTTTCATTAATGAAAAGATACATTAATATTCTTCATAAATGATTAATTCAATTTGATTTGATAGATATATTGATTTAAACTTAGTTTAACATAGGAGTAAAAATTATGACTTTTAAATCTTTAGTAGTTATTCCAGCTTATAACGAAGCATTAAATATAGAAAAAACGGTTAACGATATAAATATGAATGCTCCAGATGTAGATTATGTAATTATCAATGACGGCTCAAAAGATGATACTTTGGAAGTTATAAGAAAAAATAAATTTAATCATATTGATGGCTTTTGTAATTTAGGACTTTTTGGAGCAGTTCAAACAGGTTTTAAATTAGCTTTAAAAGAAAACTATGATGTTGTGATTCAATTTGATGGAGATGGACAACACTCTGCAAAATATATTTCACAGATGATTTCTGAAATTAAAAATGGTAATGACATAGTAATTGGTTCTCGATTTGTTACAGAAAAAAAGCCATTTACCGCAAGAATGATTGGAAGTCGTTTAATTGGTATTGCAATAAGGGTGATGACTGGTGTTACAATTACAGATCCTACAAGCGGTTTTAGAGCTTATGGGAAAAATTGTATCAAAGAATATGCAACAGAAATGAATAATCCTCCTGAACCAGATACTTTAGTATATATGATTAGAAAAAAAAGAAAAATTAAAGAAATACAAGTACAGATGAATGATCGAGAGTTTGGAGAATCATATTTAAACTTTGGAAACACCATAAAATATATGAGTAGAATGCTGATATCAATATTTTTGATTCAGCCTTTTAGAAAGGTGTAATAAAATGAGCTATTTACAAATCGTATTTATTATTGCTAGTATATTAACTATAATTTATGTAATTAGAAAAATTCGTAAACATGGATTAAATATTGATGATTCTATAGTTTGGATTATTTGGTCTGTTGTTTTGTTAATTTTTAGTGTTTTTTCAAGTATTCCATATTTTCTGTCTGAAAAATTAGGATTTATGTCTACTAGTAATTTTATTTTTTCTCTTTTTATTTTCTTCTTATATATAATGTTATTTTCGCAAACAATACAAATTTCTAAATTAAAAGAAAAACAAAAAGATTTAATTCAAAAGCTCAGTATCAAAGAATATGAAGAACACAAGAAACAGAAATAGAAGTCAGGTGTATTCTACTGGTCAATTTGCAAAACTCGCAAATGTGACAGAACGTACAATTCGATATTATGACAAAATAGGGTTGTTAAAACCCTCTTTTGTTATGGAAAATGGATATAGAAAATATACACAATCAGATTTATTGAAACTTCAAAAGATATTATCTTTAAAACATATGGGGTTTTCATTAGAGGAAATCTATCCGATGGTTTCTAAGGAGCAAAACATAAAAGAATCTTTTTCTATGCAAATTGATTTATTAGATAGTCAAATAAAACATCTACAGGTTATAAAAGATTCCATGGAAAACTTTGTACAAAATGTTGATGAAAGAAATATTGATTGGAACCAGATTATATCTTTGTTGCAAATGTTTGATATTGAATCAAATATTGTGGAACAGTATAAAAATTCTAACAACTTAAATATTAGAATATCTTTACATGATCAATTTTCGACCAATAAAATAGGATGGTTTAATTGGTTATTCAATCAGATAGATTTCTCAAAAGTGAATCGTTTATTAGAAATAGGTTGTGGAAATGGTAAACTCTGGGAAAATAGAAACATTGATTTAAGGAATCGTGAGATATTTTTATCAGATATTTCTAAAGGTATGGTTCATGAGGTAAGAAAGAAACTAGGTAAAGATTACAATTGCATTGTGACAGATTGCCAAGCGATTCCTTTTAAAGATGGTTATTTTGATGCAGTTATCGCAAATCATGTTCTATTCTATATACAAAATTTAGAAAAAGGTTTATCTGAAATATGTAGAGTTTTAAAAGATAATGGTATTTTCTATTGTAGTACTTATGGTAAGGAACATATGAAAGAAATTACAGAACTTGTAAAATCTTTTGATTCTAGAGTTGAGTTATCACAAAATAGATTGTTTGATATTTTTGGGATAGAAAATGGCAAGGCTATTTTAAAAAAATACTTTAAATCTGTTCAGTTTATTCCATATGAAGATTCTTTAATGGTTGATAAAGCTCAACCTTTAGTAGATTATATTATGAGTTGTCATGGAAATCAGAATGAGATATTAGGTCCTAAAATATCTAAATTCAAAGAATATGTAGAATCAATTATTTCAAAAAAAAAGAGTATTAAAATTTCAAAACAAGCTGGATTATTTATTTGTACAAAATAACCCTTGACCCTTACGTTACGTAAGGATTTATTATTATGTTACGATATTGTAGGAGGACTTCTTATGAAAGGCATTATTTTGGCTGGTGGTAGTGGTACACGTTTGTATCCATTGACAAAAGTAACCAGTAAACAGTTATTACCTATTTATGACAAACCGATGATTTATTATCCTATGTCTATTTTAATGCAGGCTGGCATTCGGGAAATTTTAATTATTTCTACACCAGATGATACACCAAGATTCCAAGAGTTGTTAGGAGATGGTCATCAATTTGGTATTGAGCTGTCTTATAAAGTACAACCTAGTCCGGATGGATTGGCACAAGCTTTTATTTTGGGAGAAGAATTTATTGGAAATGATTCTTGTGCCATGATTTTAGGAGATAATATTTTCCATGGCCATGGTTTGACAAAAAGATTGCGTGCAGCTGCTAGAAAAGAAAGTGGCGCTACTGTATTTGGTTATTATGTAGAAGATCCAGAACGTTTTGGCGTTGTTGAGTTTGACGAAAATGGAAAGGCAATTTCTTTAGAAGAAAAGCCAGAGCATCCAAAATCAAATTATGCGGTTACTGGATTGTACTTTTATGACAATAAAGTTGTAGAATATGCCAAAAATTTAAAGCCAAGTGCTCGTGGAGAGTTGGAAATTACGGATTTAAACCGTATTTATTTAGAAAATGATGAACTCAATGTAACATTACTTGGTGATGGTTTTACATGGTTAGATACAGGAACGCATGAATCTTTAGTAGATGCGACAAACTTTGTAAAAACTATTGAAGAACATCAACATAGAAAGATTGCTTGTTTAGAGGAAATTGCTTATGATAACGGATGGATTACTTTAAAACAATTAGAAGAAACGTATGAAATCTATAAGAAGAATCAATATGGTGCTTATTTAAAAAAGATCATGGATCGTAAATACATTAAAGGTGAGGAGGAGTTTGTAGGATGAAAGTCACAGAAACAAAGATTCCTGGAGTATTGATTATTGATACAGATGTTTTTGGAGATCATAGAGGGTATTTTACAGAAACGTATTCAAAGCCAAAATATGAAAAGTTAGGTGTTACTGTAGACTTTGTACAGGACAATATGTCTTTTAGTGCACAACAAGGAACACTTCGTGGTTTGCATTGGCAAAATCCACCTTATGCACAATCAAAATTAGTTTCTTGTACGAAAGGAAAAGTCATTGATGTAGCCGTTGATATTCGTAAAGGAAGTCCTACATATGGTCAATGGGTCAGTGTAGAACTAAGTGAAGAAAATCATCGTCAGTTTTTTATTCCACAGGGATTTGCTCATGGGTTCTTAACATTGACACCGAATGTTGAGTTTAGATATAAGGTAGATAATGTTTATAATAAAGAATCTGAAGGCGGTATGCGCTATGACGATCCAACGGTCAATGTTGACTGGGGGCAATTATTAAATGGAATTGAACCTGTATTAAGTGAAAAAGATCAAACAGGTCCAACACTAGAAGAATCTAATAATCAGTTTGTGTATGAGGAGGATAAATAACATGAAATTTTTAGTCACAGGAGGAGCCGGATTTATTGGTGGAAACTTTGTTCACTATATGGTGAATAAATATCCGGAAGATATGATCGTTAATTTAGATAAATTAACATATGCAGGAAACTTAGAAACTTGTAAACCAGTTGAAGATAAACCAAATTATAAATTTGTAAAAGGTGATATTGCAGATAGAGAATTCATCTTTGATTTATTTGAAAAAGAAAAGTTTGATGTAGTTGTCAACTTTGCTGCTGAAAGTCATGTAGATAGAAGTATCGAAGATCCTGAAATCTTTGTAAAGACAAATGTTATGGGGACAACAACATTATTGGATGCGTGTGTAAAATATGGAATTAAACGTTATCATCAAGTATCTACGGATGAAGTCTATGGAGATCTTCCATTAGATAGACCTGATTTATTCTTTACAGAAGAAACACCATTACATACTTCAAGTCCTTATTCAAGTGCTAAAGCCAGTGCTGATTTATTTGTACTTGCATATCACAGAACCTATGGACTTCCAGTAACAATTTCTCGTTGTTCAAATAACTATGGGCCTTATCATTTTCCAGAAAAGTTAATTCCATTGATTATTTCTCGTGCATTGAATGATGAAACAATTCCAGTATATGGAACGGGAGAAAATGTTCGTGACTGGTTACATGTTTATGATCATTGTACAGCAATTGATCTAATTATTCGCAAAGGTCGTGAAGGTGAAGTTTATAATGTCGGTGGACATAATGAGAGAACAAATCTTCAAGTTGTCAAAACAGTATTAAAGGCTTTGAATAAACCAGAAAGTTTAATTACTTTTGTAGAAGATAGAAAAGGTCATGATCGTCGTTATGCGATTGATCCAACAAAGTTAGAAACTGAATTAGGATGGAAACCTAAATATACATTTGATACAGGTATTCCAATGACTATTCAATGGTATTTAGACAACAAAGAATGGTGGGAAAACATTATTAGTGGAGAATATCAAAATTATTTTGAAAAAATGTATGTAGAAAAAGGAAGAGCTAAGCAATAAACTTAGCTTTTCTTTATAAGATGGGAGGTAATAGAATGAAAATTTTTGTAACAGGTGTGGCTGGACAATTAGGCCATGATGTCATGAATGAATTGGCTTCAAGAGGATATACAGGCATTGGTACTGATTTAGCTGAGATTTATAGTGGAATCCAAGATGGTACCTATGTGACGAAAGCGGAATATATGCCTTTAGATATAACAAATGCTGAAGATGTAATGAAAACCATTCAAAGCGTAAATCCTGATGTTGTAGTACATTGTGCTGCATGGACTGCTGTAGATTTAGCAGAAGATGAGGATAAACAAGCTAAAGTAAAAGCCATTAATGTGGATGGAACACAAAATATTGCGAATGCATGTAAAAAAGTTGATGCAAAGATGGTATATATATCGACTGATTATGTATTTGATGGACAAGGAATAGAACCTTGGCAACCAGATTGTAAAGACTATAAACCATTAAATGTATATGGACAAACTAAATTAGGTGGAGAATTAGCTGTATCGAATACTTTAGATAAGTATTTTATTGTTCGTATTGCCTGGGTGTTTGGTAAAAATGGAAATAATTTCATTAAAACAATGTTAAATATAGGAAAGAAATACGATACTTTAAGAGTTGTAAATGATCAAATAGGAACCCCAACATACACATATGATTTAGCAAGATTGTTAGTGGATATGATTGAAACAGATAAGTATGGATATTACCATGTAACAAATGAAGGTGGATATATCAGCTGGTATGATTTTGCATGCGAAATCTTTAAACAAGCAGGATATACAACAAAAGTAGTTCCAGTAACAACAGAAGAATATGGTTTATCAAAAGCAGCTAGACCATTTAATTCAAGATTAGATAAGTCAAAACTTTTGGAAAAAGGCTTTAAGCCATTACCTACATGGCAAGATGCATTGGCGAGATATTTGGAAGAATTTTAGTTCTTAGAAGATGGAATAAAAAAATGAGAAGTATTTTAATATTTAGTTCGTTGTATTTGCCCCATTTAGGGGGAGTTGAGAGATATACCAGTAATTTAGCTCATCACTTAATGAAATTAGGCAATAAGGTTGTAGTGATTACTTCAAAAGTGGCTAATGAATTAGAAGAAGAGAAAATCGATGAAGTTAAGATAGTTAGATTAAAGAGTTTTAACTTTTTAAATGGAAGATTTCCAATTTATAATTTTGTAAATAGAAATAAAGATTTGAGAAATTTAAAGCGATTTTCTCCTGATCTGGTGATTGTTAATACACGTTATTATCCACTTTCTTTGCTAGGTGTACAATTGGCGGATAAGATGAAAGTAAAATGTATATTAATAGACCATTCTACGGGACATATTTCTTTCAATAGTAAATTTCTTGATTCTATTAGTGAAAGATATGAACATTTTATGACATCAAGATTCAAAAAATATGATGTAGATTTTTATGGAGTTTCTAAGAATGTATCACTTTGGTTGAAACATTTTCAGATTAAGTCAAAAGGGGAAATTTATAATGCTGTAGATTTGGATATGATCGAGCAGTTGAAAAAACAAAATCATTGTAAGATAAGGAATTTACCATTAGAGTCATATTCTGAAATCATCTGTTATACAGGCAGACTAATCAAAGAAAAAGGAATTTTGGAACTTATAAAAGGATTCCAGATTTATCAAAAAGAACATAATTCTTGCTTAGTTATAGCTGGTGATGGGCCATTAATGGAGAAAATAAAAAAAATTCAATGTTCTAATCTGTATGTTTTAGGGAAACTAACATTTGAAGAAGTTGTATCCCTTTTATCAAGAAGTAATATTTTTTGTTTTCCTACAGCATATCCTGAAGGATTTCCAACTTCATTATTAGAAGCAGCGGCTTGTCGGTGTTATCTGATTAGTACTGATAAAGGAGGAGCAAGGGAATTAATTAGAAATGATAGTTATGGATGTATATTGGAAGATAATAATCCTCAAACGATTGTTAAAGCACTAGAGGGCTATTCAAAACTAAAAAATATTGATAGTATATTAGAGAATGCTTATAATGCGGTGAAATATGAGTTTAATTGGCCAGTTGTTGCTGAGAAAGTTTCTCATATTGTTTAATATCATTTGGAAGAAACGAGGAGGATTATTTTGGATTTATATCAAAAACCTACAACTAAATCTATATATTTTTGGAATATTATGGGTAGTTTTTCGAATGCACTTTTGTCAGTAATAGTATTGATGGTAATAACTAGAACTATGTCTCCGGTAAATTCCGATATCTTTTCTCTTGCATGGTCAATTAGTCAATTAATGGCGACAATTGGAACTTTTCAAATCAGAACATATCAAGCGACAGATGTGACAGGAAAGTTTTCTTTTAAACAATATTTGAATTTTCGCTTTGTTTGCTTGATTTTTATGATGGTGATTTCTATTCTTTATATAGTTTTTTTAAATTTTGATTTTTATAAATCATTTGTGATTTTACTTATTTGTATTTTTAGAGCTGTTGATTGTCTGGCTGATGTGTATGAAGGATGGTTCCAACAGAAAGAACGTCTTGATTTGAGTGGAAAAGCACAAACAGCGCGAATCATATTTTGTATTTTGTTCCTTTTCATATCTTGTTTGATTACTAAGAATTTAATTTATATTTGTGTAAGTTTGATTCTTTCCTACAGTATTTGTTTTTATTTCTTTGATTTTACTGTGTATAAAAAATTTTTTAGAAGTGATCAATCAAAAGAAAAGTTTGACAATTGGAATATCTGGTTGAAAAAAATACTCAAGGAAACTATTCCATTATTTTTCAATTCTTTTTTAGCTATGGCAATTACAAATATCCCCAAAATGTCAATAGATTCATCAATTGACCAGTCGTTATTATCAAATGGTAGCCAAGCAATTTATAATGTAATTTTTATGCCTGCATCATTTTTAACGTTAGCTTATATTGTTTTCAGACCTTTAGTAACAAAAATGGCAATATTGTGGCAAGAGGGTGAATACAGAAAATATTTTCTTATTTTAATACGTATTTTTTCAATTTTAATGTTTTTCTGTATTCCAATAATATTTGCAGCTAATTGGATCGGTTGTCCAGTTTTGTCATTTTTTTATGGCTTAGATTTATCTAATCAGAATTGGAATTTGACAATTATATTGATTGGAGGATGCTTTTATACATTTTCCTGTATCTTAGATAATGCGCTGGTAGTAATGAGAAAGCAATATACTTTAATTATTGCATATATATTAGCGGCTGTAACATGTTGGCTTTTTTCAGATACATTGGTTTTTATGTATGGAATTACAGGAGCTTCTTTAGTTTATTTAATTTCAATGATCATCTTTTTTATTACAATGCTAATTTTGTTTATATTAGGCTATTTTCACTCAATAAAAAATAAGACTAATGTTAAAATCAGAGAGGAAAAAAGAATATGAATCATACAAGTATTACAATTTTTACACCGGCTTATAATAGGGCATATACATTACCTAAGCTCTATCATAGCTTAATTGAACAAAAATATCCTAAACTAGTTTGGATGATTGTTGATGACGGATCCACGGATGATACAGAATCATTAATTCAAAAGTTCATAGAGGAAAGAAAAATTTATATTAGATATTTTAAACAAAAAAATGGGGGAAAACAAAGGGCAATGAACGTAGGTTTTAAAAATTGTGATACTGATTTGTTTATGTGTGTTGATTCAGATGACTATTTAAATCAAGGAGCGGTTTATAAGATAGTACAAAAGTGGGAAGAAAACTATCATGGACAGCCAGATATTGCCGGGATAATTTCTGTAAAAGGAAAATCTGTAGATCAACCGTTGAATACATTTTTGCCTAATATTGATAAGACAAAGCAAAGATGGTTGTATACTAAATATGGGTTTAAAGGAGATTTAGATCTGATTTATAGAACAGATGTAATAAATCGATATTCCTATTATGTATATGAAGACGAGAAATTTATCGGAGAGACTTATGTTTTTAATAAGATTGATGAAAAATATGATCTTTTTATTTTAAATTCGATAACATCTGTTTGCGAATATTTACAGGATGGCTATACAAAGAACGTTCGTAAACTTTTAAAAAGTAATCCAAAAGGATATAGGCTTTTAAAATATGAGAATGCTCTCCATCATGAAAAAGTACGTTTTAGATTGGCAGAAATGATAAAATATTGTGCGGCTGATATTATGTGTAATGATAGACAGGGTTTTAAAAAATGTAAATTAAAAAGGTATTATATTGTATCTTTTTTACCAGGATTACTGGTTTATTGGATATTTTATAGAAATGCATAGAGATGGAGGGAGATGGGTTATGCCAAAGACATATAAAGCTTATGATCCAGAAGTTTTAAAAAAACTACAAAAGATACAATTGGAAATTTTAAAGGATTTTGATTTTCTTTGCCAAAAATATGATTTGCAATATTTTATGTTAGGTGGGTCTGGCATTGGAGCAATACGACATCATGGTTTTATACCTTGGGATGATGATATTGATGTGGCTATGACTAGAAAAGATTATGACATTTTTTTGTCAATTCTCGATAAAGAGATGGGGGATAAGTATAAAATTTTAACTCCATTAGTAGATAAAAATTATGCTTGTAATGTAACACATCTTCAGAAAAAGGGGACTAAATTTGTTCCAGAGACTTCTAAAAATCTTAAATGTGATCTTTGTATTGATATTGATATTTTTCCGTTAGATAATATGCCAAATGATCTTAAACTTAGAAAAAAGCAATTAAGGAAAACATGGGTTTTGAACAAATTGATTTTTTTATGCGGTACTGGGCATCCAATCGTGCCATGGAAGGGACTCAAGAAAAAAATAGCAGAAATTGTCTGTATGTTGATTCACCTTATATTAAAAGTATTTCATATATCGCCACAATGGCTTTATAAATTGCTCCAAAGAGAACAGAAAAAATACAACAATGAGGATTGCAATTTAATGTGTCCTTTTGAAGTGACTATGGCAAGTAGAGCGTATATATCAAAGGATGAATTATATCCATTGGTAAAGGTTCCTTTTGAATCGCAAACAGTATATATGCCTAATCAATATGATAAATATTTAAGGCGTTTATTTGGTGATTATATGAAATTACCACCAGAAGATCAGAGAGTTAATCATTGTCCGCATATTTTGGATTTTGGTGAAGATTAGAATGTACAGAACAAAGTCTAAAATATATTGATAGTTATTGTAGATATAGAAATCAAGAAGTTAACACTTTTGAAGAATATAAGAGGAGATTTAGCATGAATAGAATTTTAAGAAAGGGAGCGGCTTTACTGCTATTTATGGCAATGACAATAAACTGTTTTTCAGCTTTGCCTATTTATGCTCAGGAAGATAATGTGAACAGTGGAGATATTACAACGAAAATAGAGAATCCTGAAAATAATGTGGAAGAAAGTCTTCCTGGCAAAGATGTAATATTACCTGAAGAAAATGAAAATAATATTCCTAAGAATGAGGAAACAACAAATGATAATCAAATTCAAGATAATGAGGTTGTAGAAGATAAGGAAGGAGTATCAACTCCAGTTCCTGGAGATACTTCACAGGTTAACTATTTTTATGTAGGCTATCCTTACTTACAAGCTCCTTCAACACAAGGCTTAACAGTCGTAAGGAACTATAAGTCTTGCGGTTGGGGCAGAGAACGGTG
>CABVDD010000020.1 GCA_902497095.1 uncultured Faecalicoccus sp. | reverse complement strand
AATCACCTAATGTGATTCCTTTCACATTAGGTGACATTTTCGCTTAACGTTAACACTATTTTATGAAACTTTACATCTTGAAAGTAAAAATAATATAACATTTTAAATCGAATATATCAAAAATGAATAAGCTCCATTTTGATACCAGGGAAAAATGACTTTTAAATCTTAATGCGTATACCCTGCCTGATTCAAACATTCTCTGGCACAAGTGTTGTCACCAGTCCATGGTACACGACCTTGTTCATGGTACATAAAAGGTTCATCCCCTTTTCCCAAGATCAATATCACATCACCATCTGATGCATTGTCAATTGCTTGCCGGATTGCTTCATAGCGATCTTCAACAAAAACGTTTGGAGTATTTTTAATACCTTCTTTGATCTGACAGGCAATATCTTTCGGATTTTCATCACGCGGATCGTCCTCAGTCAAAATAATAAGATCGGCATATTGATCAGCCAGTTCACCAAATACTTTTCGCTTTGCGATATCACGTTTTCCAGCGGATCCAAAGACACTGATCACACGATGATCACCAGCGATGTGTCGTCCATATCGAAGCATTTGTTCCATACCATCAGGAGTATGGGCAAAATCAACGATCACATGAAATGGCTGTCCACAGTCAATTTGTTCCATTCTTCCCTCGATTTGAGGAATCTTGGAACAAGCTTGTAAAATAATTGCCAGATCCATTCCTGTCTGATGCAAAGCGGCAATACAGGCTAAAAGATTATATACGTTATACATAGCTACTAGACTGCTCTTAACGGGATAAATTTTTTCTTGATAAACTAAATCAAAAGTTGTAGATTCAGAATCAATTCGGATATTTATAGCTCGATAATCACATTCCTTATTGACTCCATAAGTAACCACTCGAGCTCTAGAAAGCGATTTTAAAGCTTCATATTTATCATCATCTACATTTAAAACAGAAAAGCCATCCTCTTTGACCAAATTTTTAAATAAGATCGATTTGGCATTAAAATAACTTTCCATGGTTCCATGAAAATCCAAATGATCGTAAGTGAAGTTTGTAAAGATTGCCACATCGAAACGAATCGCATCCACACGATGTTGTGCTAAACCATGCGAACTGACTTCCAGGGCACAAGATTTCATACCAGCACGTACCATATCACTTAATTTCTTCTGAAGAAAAAGAGCATCTGGAGTCGTCAAATCTGGTGCTAAACGTACTTTTCCATACTCGATCGCAATGGTTCCAATATAACCACAAGGCTCTTTGAGCTCACGAATATATTTTATGATATTGGCACATGTACTTTTCCCGTTTGTACCAGTAATACCATACATCATCATTTTATCAGAAGGTTTGGCATAAAATAAACGAGCGCATTGATTCATGGCTGTTACCACATCTTCAACTCGTATATAAACAGCTCCTTCCAATTTATTTTCTATTTCTTTAGAATGAACGATACCAATCGCTCCCTTTTCAACCGCCTGATCAATAAAATCATGTCCATCATACGTCATTCCAGGAAGGCAAAAGTAAAGATCCCCTTTTTGTACTTTTCTGGAATCAAAACATAAACCTGTGACATTGACAGTAGGCGCATTTTTAAAAAGCTTGCTTAGTCGCATAACGATCCTTCTTTCTTATACACGATATAAGTGTGTTCTTTTATTTCATTCCACGCAACAGTAATTCGAGAATCTAGTATATCATCACTATAGATTTTTACCGGATGATATTGTTGACTATAGCCATGATAGATGCCATCTTGATCTTTTTTTTCAATCAATACTTCTAAAGTATCAAATCGTTCCATATCTCGTTTACGTAGTTCATTCGATAATGCCAATAAACGATTCACTCGCTCTTTGACAATAGAACCATGTACTTCCCCTTTCATCTTACTGGCGGCTGTTCCATTACGCTTTGAATATGGAAAAACATGCAAGAAAGAAAAAGCACAATCTTGAAGGTTCTTATAAGTAGCTTCAAATTCTTCATCACTTTCCTGTACAAAGCCGCAAATCACATCGGTAGAAATAGAAATATCCGGAATTTCCTTTCGTATGATATCTAAACGTTCTTTAAACGCATCAATAGTATATGGACGATTCATACGCTTTAATGTCGCATCGCAACCAGATTGAATCGGTATATGTAAATGATGACAAATACGGTTTGTTGACTTCATAAGACCAATCAGTTCATCATCCACTTCAGTGATCTCAATACTTGAGATTCGATAGTGTACGCGTGCATCGGTTTTCTCTAAGAGTTCTTTAAGCAATTTAGCCAATGTGATGTTTCCATCCTGATATCGTCCAGTATGAATGCCTGTTAAAACAATTTCATAATGTCCTTTATCCGATAAGGATCGTGCAATGTTGATAACCTTCTCTTTTGATAAAGAGCGTTGTGGGCCTCTGGCAAAAGGAATAGCACAATAACTGCAGAATTGATTACATCCATCTTCAATTTTTAAAAAAGCACGATGTTTTGATTCATACACATGAATAGGCATTTCTTCAAAACAAGTGAAATCGTGAATATCTTCTACTAAGTCTTTTCGAACGTGATTTTTCAATAATTCTTCAATTTGGAATGTCAATTCATTTTTATGATTGGCTCCAATAATTAAATCCACGTCCAGATCCTTTCTTTCTTTTGCATCGGCATGTTGCACATAACATCCCACTACAACTATCAAAGCATTTGGATGGGCCTTTTTTAAAGAATGAATTTTTTGCCTGGATTTTGCGGCAGCCGTATTTGTTACGGTGCATGTATTAATAATACAAACATCACAAGGCTCATTTACACCAACCATATGATGTCCTTGTTTTTCTAATTGTTCTTTATAAAAATTAGATTCATAGCTGTTAACCTTGCAGCCAAGTGTGGTGATACTGAATCGCACTACTTTTCCTCCTTTGATAAAGCATGCTGATAATCAATGCAGGATAAGGCATAAATCGCAGCGGTCTCTGCTCTAAGTATTCTTTTGCCTAAAGTAACAGGAATAAAATGATCGTCTTGTAAAATATCGATTTCATTGACATCAAATCCACCTTCAGGTCCGATCACAACAGAAATGGATCGAGGATCTTCTTTTAAATAGGAAGCAATATGCATGGAAGCCTCGTTTTGTTTTTCATAACAAACCAAATTGCATTTTCCTTGATAGTTATGCAATGTTTCTATGCTTTGTATAGGTTCTAACTGCACTAGATCGTTACGATTGCATTGCTTACAAGCATCTAAAATGATCTGTTGCCAGCGTTCATATTTCTTTTCTTTTTTCTTTTCATCAATTCGTATGATCGAAAAACGACTTTCAAAAGGTACTATGCGACTGACTCCTAATTCACAGGCTTTTTGAAGCATATATTCAAAACGATCTTGTTTGATAAGCGCACAACAAAGCGTAATATGATGCAAAGATGCTGGCACCTCAATTTCATCTGTTATATATAAATATGGTTTTTGTAAAGGTTTTGCCAAAAATGCACCACCCTGCTTGCTGATTACACGAACTGTTTCTTTTTGTTCGATACGCAAAACATCAAATAAATGATGCGCTTGCTTAGTATCCAACAAAATTTTAGAGTGCAGTGTACAAGCCTCTTCTACAAATACCTGTTTCATTTTGTTTCTCCTTGATTGGCAAGATACAACAGTTTTTTTACTTCATAAGGTTTTAATTGACGAATTTCACCAGGTTTTAAAGTATCCGTTTCAATAAAACCAAATCGTTTTCGATGCAAACGACGTACTTCATAACCTAACATTGCCATCATGTTTTTTACTTGATGATTCTTTCCTTCAGTGATCGTTAATTCAAAACGACAACGATCTCTTGTCGGATCTGTTTCTAACATGTAAACTCTGGCAGGCAGATACGATTCATTTTTATTACTTAAGCCTTTTCGTAATTTGCGTATATCTTCATCGCTTAATATTCCCTGAAGATTTACAATATACGTTTTAGGAAGATGATAGCGAGGATGAATCATCTTATTGGTAAAATCTCCATCATTGGTCATCAACAACACACCACTTGTATCGTAATCCAAACGGCCAACCGGATACACTCTTTGATCCACATGAATATAATCCAGTACTGTTTTTCTTCCATGCTCATCTTTACTTGTACAAACACAGCCTTTTGGTTTATTCATTACATAGTAAACTTTATCTTCCCGTGACAATGCTTGTCCGTTGATAGTAATGGTATCATTAGGTTTTACTTTACTTCCTAAGATATCTACAACTTTTCCGTTCACTTTGACTTTTCCCTGTAGTATGTATTCTTCCGCTTTTCTTCTTGAACAAAAGCCGGATTGCGCAATTGCTTTTTGTAAACGCTCCATTATTGTTCCTCCTTGCCAAACAATTCTTGTTCTTCCTGAGGTTTAGGAAGCTGTGGAAGTTCTTTAATCGTTTCTAATTGAAATGTATCTAAAAAAGTATCAGTAACTTGATACAATAACGGTTTTCCTACTACATCCAATCGATCTTTAGCTTCAATCAATCCACGGGCCTGTAACTTTTTTAACATCATTTCACAATTCACACCGCGAATTTCTTCAATTTCTACACGAGTTACCGGCTGCTTATAAGCAATAATTGCCAAAGTTTCTATGGCTGCCTGTGAAAGTGTTGGATGTTGGATATTTTCAAACAACTTTTGACCATAAGGATATACAAATTCTTTTGTAACAAATTTATATCGGCTGGCATATTCAACTAATTCAATACCTTTATCCGTTTTTGAATAATCAACTTTCAAAGAAAGAAGTGCTTCTTTTATACTTTGTGCATCTTCAATTTGTAAGGCATTTTGTATTTGAATCAATGAAAGACCTTCTTCTCCGCTTAAAAAGATCAAACCTTCTATCAAAGCTTTTACATTAGGCATGAAGCAATTCTCCCTTCTTTACATAAATATGATCTTCTTCATCCATTGTAAAATCTAACATTTTTTGATGAATCAGATCTAATATGGCTAAAAATGTAACTACGACCATATGAAGGTTTACACAGTCCTGACAAAGTTCTTCAAATTCTATAGGGCGATCTGTATGTTTTAGAAAACTTTGAATTTGCTCTAGTCTTTCTTCTACGGATAACTCTTTGATCGTAACTTTTGTTTCATAAGGTTGTAATAAAATCATTCGGTGCATGACACGCTGCATCGCTTTAACAAGTTCGTAAGGTGATTGAGTCTTTAGATGATCTAGCTCTATTGGCTTTGACCAGGATTCAATCAAAGAAGCAGCAGGTCTAGTAAAATGCATTTGGCGCTGTTCAAAAGAATCTTTTAAAGAAGCGGAAACTTCTTTATAGCGCTGATATTCTAATAAGCGTTCTACTAATCTTTGCCGCTGTTGTTCTTCTTCATATTCTTCTTCTACAACCACTTCTTCTCTTGGTAAAAGCTTACGGCTTTTATATTCCAATAAAGCAGCAAGTTCACTTAAATATTCACTGGCAACTTCTAAATGAAGATTTTTCATCTGATGAATAAAATCAATGTACTGATTTGCCAAAACAAGCATATCCAAATCAAAAAGATCAAGTTTATTTTCCTTGATCAGATGAAGCATCAAATCAAGCGGTCCTTCAAATTGGTCAATTGTTACTTTAAATTCCACATTCACTCACCATATCACAGTATAACAAATTTTATGACAACAAGAAAGTATGACTAATGGGTGTCAAAGACATCCATTTATGATATGATGGTAAAGATTTTAGGGGGTGTAACCATGAAAAGAGCTTTATGGTTTTTGATGGCGGCCCTGATCATGGCCTTGATCGTCCAGCCTAATCTTCATACAGTAAGCCAACCAGTCATTCGTACACCTGTCAATACTACCACAAGCGCAAAAACAAACGATACCATTGACATAGGAATTTCTGAATCGAAAGCTGTCATTTGTTTAGATGCTGGTGGCGGAGGTATAGATTACGGATATACAGCACAAGATCAAATACCGGAAAAAGATATCAATTTACAGATCGTTTCGAAGATAGGTGAGTATTTATCACAAGCAGAATATAATGTCGTTTATACAAGAACAGATGATTCAACTATTGTTTCAGCTAATGAAATAGATTCCAGTAAACAGCGTATTCAGCTGGCCAAAGATCAAAATGCACAATATCTTATAAGTATACATATGAGTGATGATGTGGATACTACGATTCAGGGATATTCCTTATTTACACATCCTAAGGAAGAATTGATAGATTTATGCAATGGCATCAATGAAAAACTTATGTCGATCAACTATTCGCGTTTTAATGGTTTAGACAGTGATCATTATGAAAATTTTCCAATCCTGATGGATCAGTCTATCCCGACAATCATGATTGAACTAGGTTATCTAACAAATGCCGAAGATTATTCCAATCTAACCAATGAGGAATATCAAGATCGTATTGCTCGTTCGATTGCGGAAGCTATCCTTGCTCAAATCAACTAATGATTTTACCAGTGTTTCTTTGAGAAAGACTGGTTTTTTTGTTATAATGAAAAATATGAAAGAAGATGAAAATATATGGAAAATAAAACGATTTTTAAAGGAAAAATTTTTACTTTAGAAGAAAAAGACGTGACGATCCATAATAAGAAATACAAGCGTGATGTCATTCGTCATCCAGGAGGTGTTGGCATATTATTAATCCAAGACCACAAAGTTTTACTTGTCAAACAAATGCGCCATGCCATTGATAAAGAAACATTGGAAATCCCTGCTGGTAAATTGGAATATGGAGAAGATCCCATGCAGGCAGGGCTTCGAGAATTAAACGAAGAAGCAGGATATGAATGCAAATCATTAAAACCGATTGTTTCTTTTGTATCCACTCCTGGATTTTGCGATGAAGTAATTTGGCTTTACCAGGCCGATCAACCCTATCCTGCTCAACATAAATTAGCTATGGATGAAGATGAAGATATTACAAAAGTGTGGATCGATCTAGATCAGGCATATAAAATGATCAAGAATAATGAAATCATTGATGCCAAGACTATTATCGCGATTCAATATGCGTTATTAGAAAGGAGTTATAAATCATGAACTTTATAATGATCTCACCAAACTACCCTGAGAATTATTGGATGTTTTGTCGAGGACTAAAAAAATATGGAGCTACTGTTTTAGCTATAGTAGATACCCCTTATGATAACTTATTACCGGCATTAAAAGAAAATGTTGATGAATGTTATGTTGTTTCCAACTTCAACAATTATGATGAAATGCTAAGAGCGGTCGGTTATTTTACCTTTAAATATGGAAAGATTGACTGGATCGAATCCAATAATGAAGCCTGGCTTGATTTAGATGCCAGATTACGTGATGATTTCAATGTAACAACCGGTTTCAGCTTTAAAACCATTCAAGAATACCAAAGTAAAGCCGCTATGAAAAAGTACTATGAAAAAGCAAACATTCCTACGGCCCGCTATTATCTTGTTGATACAAAAGAAAACGCTTTATCCTTTGCACATAAAATAGGCTATCCTTTAGTATTAAAACCAGATCATGGAGTGGGAGCTTCTTTTACATATACCATCAAAAATGATGAAGATCTCATTAAATATCTGGATTTGACAAAAGGCCAAAAAATGATTTTGGAGGAATATATTGAAGGAGACGTATTTACATTAGATGGCATATGCGATCAAGAAGGAACCATTCGTTATCTTAACTCTTTAGAGTACGTAGGCAATTGTATGGATAGTGTTCAATATCAACAATCCATCGGTGCCTATACTGCCTTTACTATCAGTGATGAATATCGCAGCATTGCCCAAAGAACGATTCACGCCTTTGCTCTTAAAAATCGCTTTTTCCATTGTGAGTTTTTCCGTTTGACAAAAGATAAAGAAGGATTAGGTAAAAAAGGAACTGTTATTGGTTTAGAAGTTAATTTCAGACCTCCGGGAGGTTTTGCACCGGATCTGATGAACTATGCTGGTTCTTTGGATGTCTATGATATTTGGGCACAGGTACTTTTGACACAACAAGGCGATTATACTCATATTGCCAGAGAATCGGCCGGTTTTGCGGGTCGAAGAAATTCCATCGCCTATAAATATCGTGTTGAAGAAATTGAAAAGATGTTTAAAGATAAATGGATTGCCACCACTTATCTTCCGGAAGCCTATGCAGCTACCATGGGTGATGTCACATTAGCCTGTCGTTTTAGCACTGTAAAAGAAAGAGATTCCTTCTTTGCTTTGGCGTTTGAAGAATCTTCAAGAAAGGATAGTCACAAGTGATTTTAAAGTTTGAACTTTACATGTCTTTACTGCATCAAAAAAGACGTATTCACATGTATTTGCCTGATGATTATTTATACTCCCAAAAACGATATCCTGTTTTATACATGTTTGATGGTCATAACCTTTTTCATGACGAAGATGCGACATATGGAAAATCATGGAATCTGGCATACCATATCATAGAAGGAAAAAAAGACATGATCGTAGTGGGTCAGGAATGCTCGCACCATGGCAATGATCGCTTAAATGAATATAGTCCCTATCCTTTTGCCGATGCCGATCTTCAAGTTCAAGAGATGGGATGTGGTGAAAAAACAATGGATTTTTTCGTTCGCGAATTAAAGCCATACATTGATGAACACTTTCCAACTCTTCCACAAAGAGAAACGACATGGATTGCCGGTTCCAGTTGTGGCGGTGAGATGGCGTTATTTGCTGGTATGCGTTATCGTGATATATATTCTCGTGCTCTTGTGATTTCACCTTATCTGATTCCTACCGCTGACTATTTTTTGATGGAAGCTGATCAAAGCATATTTTATGAGCCATCTTATTTTTATATTTCTTGGGGAGCTATGGAAGGAAATGGAAAACATACTTTTGTTCAAGAAACAAAAATTTGTACAGAAATTGGAAATCGTTTAAATGAGCATGGCGCAAAAGTCTTCTATAATGTAAAACCAGAAGGCGAACACACTGAAAGCTCCTGGGAAGAAGAAGCTCCTTTGTTCCTAGATTTCTTGTTTTATTATGAATAATTATGAATCGTAAACCAGTGATCTTAAAACTTCCCTGCCTTAAACAAGGCAGAACTATTGTGATAAGTGATATTCATGGTAATCTTCATGCACTTAAACAATTATTAGTTGAATGTAATTATAAGCCATCTATAGATCGATTGATCTTAGCAGGCGATCTGTTAGAAAAAGGGACAGAAAATCTTGCGACACTACACTATATCATGAAACTTTGTCAAAAGTATTCAGTATACGCATTAATGGGAAATTGTGACTTTACTGTAAAAAATGCTTTTTTATCCTATCGACTTGATTTTTTAAAACAGATATTATTAACAAGAAAGAATTCTGTGCTCCATGAAATGGCGCAGTCGATTGGTATTGTCTTTAACAAAGATACAGATATGGAACAATATTGTTTTGCATTAAGAAAAACTTTCTATAATGAAATGGCTTTTATAAATGATTTGCCTCATATTATAGAAACGCCAGATATGATCATTACTCATGCCGGCATTCAATCAAATGATAATTATGGCGATGATTTTAAAATTCCCATGACAATGCCCTTGTTTTTTGAAACAAAACAGAGTTTTGATAAAAAAGTGATTTGTGGTCATATGCCTGTGACAGAGTATCAAAGACATATCGCAAGCTTTGATCCTATCTATGATCCAAAAAAGAACATTTATAGCATCGATGGAGGAAATATTGTCAAAAAAGGCGGTCAGCTCAATGCATTGATTTTTGATCAAAATCATGTATATGTAAAACGTTATGATGATCTTACCAAAGCAATCTGTATACAAAGTGTAGATTACCAACAACAGATTCCCTTGTTTGTCACATGGAATCGCGGTGAAATTGAAATTTTAAAAAGAGACAAGTATCAATCTTATATTTACTGTTTTTATTTAAAAAGAGCTTTCTGGGTAGATAATGAATTTATTGAACAACGACATGGTAAATGGTTTGCTTCAGATTATACAAATTATCAAATACCTCTAAAAAAAGGAGATGTTGTCAAGATTGTACGACAATATCGTGATAAAGCACAAATCAAAAAAGATGGAATTTTAGGATGGACCTATCTTAATAATTTAAAGATCTTAAAGTCTTAGTTTTTACTTTTCTTTTTTTTAAACATCTTATATAATATGAATGTATTAGGCAAACGCCTTGATCCACGCTTGTTAGGGAAAATACTTCCTGCAAGCGTGTTTTTTTGGAGGTTTTTTAATGAAAATGGTTCAATCTGTAATTCCTGTAATTTTAGGAAACTTTTTATATGCCCTTGTCGTAAAATTATTTATCTTACCTACTAGTTTGATGAGTTCTGGAACGACTGGCATTGCCTTATTTTTAAATCATTATTTATCTCTTCCCGTCTCTTTGTTTGTACTGATTTTTAATCTATTGATGTTAGTAACTGGATTTTTGATCTTAGGTAAAAAATTTGCCATGACAACCATTATATCGACAGTGATGTATCCAATAGCTCTGGAATTTTTTAATCAACTTTTAGGTAATGTTGTCATTACAAACAATGAACTTTTAAATACTATATTTGCCGGTTTAGGAATCGGTTTGGCCTTAGGCATAGTCATTCGAAGTGGAGCCAGTACAGGAGGCATGGATATTCCCCCTTTGGTGTTACATCACTTCTTTAAAATCCCTGTATCTGTTAGTTTATATGCTTTTGATTTTATTATTTTATCTGCACAGACACTCTATAATCCATTAGAACGATTATTATATGGAATTATTTTGATTCTTTTGACATCTATTGTACTTGATAAAGTACTTTTAATGGGAACAACCAAAACCGAAGTTAAGATCATAAGTCCAAACTATGAACAAATATCGAATGCGATCTTAAAAGATGTTGATCGTGGTATAACCCTTTTACAAGGAAAAGGTGGTTATTTACACAAAGAACAATCCGTCATTTTAAGTGTTGTTTCTAATCGAGAACTTCCTAAAATAGAACGACTTGTCCATCAGATCGATCCTAATGCATTTATGATCGTGTCTCGTGTCAGCGAAGTTTTAGGACGAGGTTTTTCTTCAAAGAAACAATATCAATAATAAAAAGGTGAAAGTTTTTCCAACTTTCACTCTTTTACTATTTAGATAACTCTTTTGCCTGTTTTAATAAGGTAATCAAGTCATTCACCTGTTCTTGTTTTGTGCTCCAACTTGTCACAAAGCGAATCACTTTATCTTCTTCTCTATTTTCCCAAAGTTCAAAATCAACTTTTTCTTTTAAAAATAGATATTCTTGCTCACTCACTACTGGGAAAATTTGATTTGTATCGCTTTTCATTAAAAAAGGATATTTTAGTTCAAACAAGGCATCTTGAATTTGTGCTGCCATTTCGTTAGCATGTTTTGCAGTGCTATAAAAAGCATCGTTTTCAAATAAACCAACAAATTGAATACCTAATAACCAACCCTTAGCCATCATAGCACCATTTTGTTTCATACAAAAACGAAAATATGGTTTTAAGTCATCGTTGACGATAATAACCGCTTCTCCCATTAATGCGCCATTTTTAGTGCCTCCAATATAGAATACATCACACCAATTGGCAATATCATTCAAAGAATAATCCACTCCCGACATCAAGGCGCTGCCAAGTCTTGCTCCATCCATATAGAGATATAAACCTAGTTCTTGGCATTTGACATGTATAGCCTCTAATTCTTCTTTAGTATACACCGTACCAAACTCTGTCGCATTCGATAGATATACCATTCTTGGATAGACTAAATGCTCGTATGTTAACATATGTTCATCAAAAGACTTCTGTATCAATGCTGGAGTAATTTTGCCATTTACATTGTTTACAGTTATAACTTTATGCCCCGTAGCTTCAATGGCACCAGTTTCATGTGTGGCGATATGACCGGTATCACATGAGATAACTGCTTCGAATGGACGAAGCATAGCTTTAATTACAGTTTGATTGGTCAGGGTGCCACCGGAAATAAAATGAACATCGACATTATGATCTGTCATTTTTGATTGAATCAATGCTTTGGCATGATCACAGATTTCATCTTCGCCATATCCAATATGATAATCATTGTTTGTTTGATTCATTAAATCTAAAATTTCAGGTATACAACCTGTTGTATAATCACTTCTGAATGATAACATAGCTTCTCCTTTCAAAAAGAGAGTACTTGAATAAGTACTCTATTTATTTTAACAATCCCATTTTCTCATCTTTGAATAAACGGGCATCCATCAATTTTAAATCTTTGGCAATAGCCGGCTTAAATTCCATCTGTGCCAAAACATCTTTTTCCAAATCAATACCAGGTGCGATTTCTGTTAATGTTAATACACCATCTAATAATTCAAAAACAGCACGTTCTGTAATATACATGACTTTTTGCCCTGTCTGAGCTGCATATTCAGCTGCGAAAGTGATTTGTTCTACTTCGTTTTTGAATTTCTTGATTTGTCCTTCTTGAACGATTTCTAATTTACCATCACCAATATTTTCTTTTAAACCTTTTGCGGTAAATGTACCACAATATACAACTACTGGAGCAGTTTGTGTAATATTGATAAAGCCACCACAACCAGCAATTTTTGGTCCAAATCGGGAAACATTGATATTACCATGACGATCACATTCGGCAAGACCTAAGAATGCTTGATCCAATCCACCACCATCATAGAAATCAAACTGATATGGTTGATCGATCATTGCATCTGGGTTCGTACATGCACCAAATGCAGTACCACTCATAGGAACACCACCAATTCCTCCGGTTTCAACAGTCAATTTTAAACCAGGAAGTCCTTCTTCATTGGCAACATTGGCAATTCCTTCTGGCATACCGATACCTAAGTTGATAATTGCTTTTGGATCTAATTCCATAGCAGCCCTTCGACAAACGACTTTACGTGCATTTAATGGCATTGGTTCAATAGAATCGACTGGGACACGTACTTCTCCAGAATAAGAAGGATTATATTCCTGAGAGAATGTCTGCCAATGATTCTCAGGTTTTCCAATAACCAAAGCATCTACATAAATTCCAGGAATTTTTACTTCACGAGCTGGCAAAGTTCCGTTTTGTACAATGTCTTTAACTTGAACAATAACAGTTCCACCAGAGTTTTTAACAGCTTGTGCAATGGATAATGAATCCAAAGTACCAGCTTCTTGTGTCATAACAACATTTCCATCTTCATCGGCATAAGTACCACGAAGCAATGCGACATTAACTGGGAATGACTTGTAACGAAGCCATTCTTCTCCATCCATTTCAATGAGTTCAACTAAGTCTTCTGCCTGGCGTGTTTTTTCATTCATCTTAGCACCTTCTAAACGAGGGTCAATGAATGTTTTTAAACCAATTTTAGTAATAACGCCCGGACGATGACCTGCGATCTCACGGAATAATAAAGAGATCGTACCTAAAGGTAAGTTATAACCTTCTACTTTATTTTCAAAGACTAATTTTTGAAAAGTAGGAATCAATCCCCAATGACCAGCAACGATTCGTTTCAACAATCCTTCATGACCTAAGTGGTTAGCACCTAAACGATCTGTTCCATCACCCATACCGGCAGAAAACATAACCGTTAAATCACGTGGATGTCCAGTTTTTAAAAAACTCTCTTCAACCGCAATACTGAGTTCTTGCGGATGTCCCATTCCAATGAATCCACTAATACCAACTGTATCACCGTCTTTGATCAAAGAAACGGCTTCTTCGGCTGATAAAATTTTAGCCATTGAAACTACCTCCTTCTATTTATTTTTAAATTCTTTTTCTTTTACTTTGTTTACAAAGCATTCCATGCCATAAGTTTGATCTTCTGTTGCGAAACAACTAGAAAATTCTTTAACTTCAATTTCAACAGCACTATCGATATCTGTCTGTAAACCTTCATTGATAGCTTTTTTGGCATTGGCCACTGCAATTGGAGCATTTTTGGCAATACCATTAGCCATTTTTAATACGGTTGGCATTAATTCTTCTGCTGGTACTACATTATTTACTAAGCCGATAGATAAAGCTTTATCTGCTTTGATATTACGAGCTGTATAAATCATTTCTTTGGCAATTCCAGTTGGTACAAGACGAGCCAAACGTTGTGTTCCACCAAAACCTGGTGTGATACCCAAGCCAACTTCTGGCTGTCCAAATACTGCATTGTCACTGGCAATACGAATATCACAACTCATAGCCAGCTCACAGCCTCCACCAAGAGCAAATCCATTAACTGCCGCAATAACTGGGCAATGCATAGTTTCGATCATACGGAAGATTTTATTTCCATAAGCTCCGTATTCTGCAGCTTCTTCTACAGTTTTATCTTTCATTTCGGCAATATCAGCACCGGCTACAAAGCTTTTAGAACCAGCTCCTGTAATAACGGCACAATAAGTGTCTTTATCAGCTTCTACTGTCTTAACAGCTTCTTCTAAATCTTGTAATACGGCAGTACTTAATGCATTTAATGCTTTTTCGCGATTAATTGTAATAATTGATACATGTCCTTGTTTTTCTAAAATTACATTTTCCATGATGATATCCTTTCTTTTAAAAAAAGGCGAAACAAGAACGTTTCGCCTTTGATGTTCAAGTAAATTTTAATACTTGTAGAAACCTTCTCCCGTTTTACGACCTAATTTACCAGCACGTACCATTTTTCTTAATAATGTACTTGCACGATATTTAGAATCACCTGTTTCATGATACAGAACGTCCATGATTGCTTCAACGATATCCAAACCGATTAGATCTCCTAAAGCCAAAGGTCCCATTGGATGATTTGCGCCTAACTGCATTGCGGTATCAATGTCACTGGCAGAAGCGATTCCTTCTTGAAGGATGAAAGTAGCTTCATTGATCATTGGAACCAAAATACGGTTAACTACAAATCCAGGTCCTTCATTTACTTCAACTGGAGTTTTACCAATAGCCTTAGAAATTTCAATGACTTTATCTTTTACTTCAGCTGGTGTATTTGCACCAGAAATAACTTCAACTAACTTCATACGATCAGCTGGATTGAAGAAATGCATACCAATAACTGGATGCTTAATGCCATTGGCAATTTCAGTAATGCTTAAACTAGATGTGTTAGAACCAAAGATGCAATCTTCTTTTACGATTTCATCCAGTTTTGTGAATAGTTCTTTCTTAACATCCATAACTTCCAAAACGGCTTCTACGATAAGATCAGAATCTGCCAAATCTTCATAGACACCAGCTTTTAAATTAGCTTTTGCGGCATCAGCAGCTTCCTGAGAAATTTTCCCTTTAGTAACTAACTTATCTTTAGAAGCAAAGATCTTGTTGACACCATTTTGTGCCCATTCTAGTTTTACATCGACTACAGTAACCTGGTTTCCGGCAGTTGCGAATGCGTTCGCAATACCTTGCCCCATTGTACCAGCGCCGACTACACCTACTTTTAATGTCATTTTAAACTCCTCCTTAAGCAGCTTTTGCTTTTTTGATCTCTTCTACTAACAAAGGTAATACTTCGTTTACATCACCGACAAATCCCATGTTGGCAATCGTAAAGATTTCAGCTTGAGGATCACGGTTGATGGCGATGATCATATCGGATTTTTCCATACCAGCTACATGCTGTACAGCTCCGGAAATACCACAAGCGATGTATAAGCTTGGACGAACTGTTTTACCAGTCTGACCAACTTGTAATGATTTATCCATATATCCATCTTCTACAACCGCACGTGTAGCACATACAACACCATCTAATTCCTTAGCGCATGCTTCTACAAGATCTAAACATCCTTCAGCACCACGTCCAGCACCTACAAGAATATTAGCTTTTGTAATATCTACACCTTCAATAACTTTTTCTACAACTTTATCAATTGTAACTTGTGGTTCTGTTGTTTCCCATTTAGGAGCAAATGTAACAACTTCACCAGTACGGCTTGCATCAGCTGGAGCCATATCAAATACTTTTGGTCGAATAGTAGCCATCTGTGGACGAGTATCCGGACAAACGATAGTACCAAATAAGTTACCACCAAATGTTGGACGAGTTACCAACAATAATGCTTCACCGTCTTTAGCTTTTTCTGTGTCGATTTCAATTTTAGTAGCATCTGCAGTTAAACCGGCATTGATACGAGCTGCAACACGTGGAGCTAAATCACGTCCTAATACGGTAGCACCTGTCAAGAATGAATCTGGTTTAAATTCATTGATGATCTGTGTTAAAGCATCTGTATAGAACTGAGTTGAGTAATCTTTTAATAATTCATCATCAACTACGATGACTTTATCAGCACCATGAGCAATTACGTCCTGTGCTTTGTCTGTGATGTTTGAACCTAATAGAACACCGACAACCTGATATCCCATTTCCGGAATGCTGGCAACCAATTTTCTGGCTTCTGAAATTAATTCATAACCAACTTCCGCAACGGTTCCATTTTTCTGTTCAACAAATACATAAATGTCTTTGTATCCTTCAAATTTTGCCATTTTGTGTTCCCCTTCCTACTTTGTGATCAATTGCTTTTCTTTCAATGTACTAGCAATCAGTTCTGCCGTTTCCTGAGCAGACAGTTCATAAGTTTTTGTTTCGGCACTGACTTCTTTTGTGAATGTCGCATGAACTTTAGTTGGAGAACCAGCCAAACCTACTACAGATAAATCCAAGTCTAAGTCATCGAATGTCATGATATTTACTGGTTTATCAAAAGAATCTACGATATCAACGCAGTTCATATAACGAGGTTTGTTCATACCTGACAATGTAGTCAATACACAAGGCATTTTAGAAGTTAAGATTTGTTCTTCTTCTTCCAAAGCTTTCTTTACTGTAATTTTTTCAGGTGTCAACTCAATGATCTGATCAACATAAGTGATCTGTGGCAAACCTAAACGTTCAGCAGTCTGTGGACCAACCTGTGCTGTATCACCATCGATAGCCTGACGTCCGGCAATGATCAAATCAAATCCGATTTTTTTCAATGCAGCAGCCAAAGTACGACTTGTTGCACAAGTATCGGCACCACCTAAACGACGGTCTGTAATCAAGTAAGCTTCATCAGCACCACGAGCGATTGTTTCCTGTAACATACCCTTTGCCTGTGGAGGACCCATAGATACTACAGTAACTTTCACATCAGGATTGGCATCTTTTAATTCTAATGCAGCTTCCAAACCTGCTAAATCATCAGGGTTGATAATACTTGGAACGCCATCACGAACCAATGTACCAGTCTTTTTATCTACTGTAATTTCAGTAGAATCTGGTACTTGTTTTACTAGAACGACAATTTTCATATTCAACAATTCCTTTCTAACGTAATACCGCACCAGAAATTACCATACGCTGTACTTCAGAAGTACCTTCGTAGATTTCGGTAATCTTCGCATCACGGAACATTCTTTCAACTGGTAAATCACGAGTATATCCGTATCCACCCATCAACTGAATGGCTTTTGTTGTAACTTCCATTGCAACTTCTGCCGCAAACAATTTAGCTTCAGCAGCCAATACAGTATATTTTTCACCATTTTCTTTAGCCATTGCAGCACGATATACCAACATACGAGCAGCATCTGTCTTACACTGCATATCAGCTAATTGGAATTGTGTATTCTGGAATTTAGAAATTGGACGACCAAATTGTTTACGTGCCTTTACATATGGTACGACTTCGTCAATAGCACCTTGTGCAATTCCTAAAGCCTGAGCAGCGATACCGATACGACCACCATCTAGTGTCATCATCGCAATTTTGAAGCCCTGTCCTTCTTTTCCTAATAAGTTTTCTACCGGAATCTCTACATTATTGAAGATCAATTCACTTGTGGCAGAACCACGGATTCCCAATTTCTTTTCATGAAGACCAAAAGTAAATCCAGGCATTCCTTTTTCAACGATGAAAGCTGAAATACCATGTGTTCCTTTAGATTTGTCTGTCATCGCAAAGATGATATAAACATCAGCTTCTCCGGCATTTGTAATGAAGATCTTTGTACCATTTAATACATAATGATCTCCTTTTAATACAGCTGTTGTTTGTTGTCCAGCTGCATCTGTACCGGCATTTGGTTCTGTCAAACCAAAGGCAGCTAATTTTTTACCTGTACAAAGATCAGGTAGATATTTTTGTTTCTGTGCATCAGTACCAAATTGAGCAATTGGCCAAGTACCTAAAGATGTATGTGCGCTCAATACAACACCTGTTGTTGCACAAGTTTTAGAAAGTTCTTCTACCGCAAGAATATAAGACAAATAGTCAGCTCCGGCTCCACCATATTCACGTGGGTACGGAATTCCTAACATTTTTGCCTGACGCATAACTTCAACGCTTTCCTTAGGGAAACGTTCGTTTTCGTCAACATCTGCTGCGTTTTCTTTAACTTCGTTTTGCGCAACTTCTCTGAACAACTTCTGCATCATTTTTTGTTGTTCTGTTAAATTGAAATCCATAGATGAAGTTCTCCTTTCTTTCTTTGAACCATTCGACTTTTGGATATCGTAAGCATGAAAAAAGTCTAAAAACTTCTCATACACGTTTATTGTACAAAGTTATAATCTTTCCGTCAATAAGTTTGTGCAAAAATTAACAAGTTATTTTTGCCTTTTTTTTCACGAGCAATTCTTACTAATTATTTTTTTCACAAGTATGTTGACATCCCTTTTGAATTGGATTATTCTATGCGTGTCAAGTCTCTTACACGAGCAGAAAGGAAGATATGAAATAATGAGAAAAGCTTATATCGTAGCCGCCAAACGAAGTGCTGTCGGTACTTTTATGGGTTCTTTAACAGATGTTGACGTAGCCGATTTTGGTGCGACTGTTTTAAAGGAAACCATTGCACAATCTGGAATTGATCCAAAGAATTTAGATGAAGTTTTAATTGGAAACGTTATAGCCGCCGGGCTTGGACAAAACATCGCAAGACACGTAGCTTTTAATGCAGGTGTACCTGTTGAAGTATGTGCCCAGACAATTAATATGTTATGCGGATCTGGCTTAAAAGCTGTCATGGAAGCTTGTTTACGAATTCAAGCCAATTTTGGTGATTTATATGTAGCCGGTGGTGTAGAATCTATGACTCGTGCTCCATTTTTAACACCATACACAATTCGTAAAGGTGTAAAAAGCGGTAACATGACATTGATTGACTCTATGTTACACGATGGTTTAACTGATGCGATGTATGGTATCCATATGGGAGTTACTGCAGACAATATTGCCAAAAAATACAATATTTCTCGAGAAGCTCAAGATGAATTTGCACTTGCCAGTCAACAAAAAGCTTTAGCAGCCATTGAATCAGGACGTTTCAAAGATGAAATCGTACCAATTACCTATCGCACAAGAAAAGGTGAAGTCACTTTTGATACTGATGAACATCCACGTCATACCAGCATGGAAAAACTTGCAAAATTAAAGCCGGCTTTCTCTAAAGACGGTACAGTTACAGCAGGTAATGCTTCTGGTATCAATGATGGTGCAAGTTTTACCATTGTCGCAAGTGAAGATGCCGTAAAGAAATATAATTTAACACCAATTGCGGAAATTGTTGGCTTTGGTCAAGGTGGTGTTGACCCACGTGTCATGGGATTAGGCCCAACCCCTGCTATTTTAAACGCTTTAAAATATGCAGATCTTTCAATCGAAGATATGGAACTTGTTGAATTGAATGAAGCTTTTGCAGCACAGTCTTTAGGTGTAATCCATGAATTGGAAGAAGCTACCGGCATGGATCGTGAAGCTTTCTTAAAGAAGACAAACGTAAACGGTGGTGCAATTGCCTTAGGACATCCAGTTGGTGCCAGTGGTAACCGTATTTTAGTTACTTTGTTGTACGAAATGAAAAAACGTGGTTTAAAAACCGGTCTTGCTTCTTTATGTATCGGCGGTGGACAAGGTGCTGCTGTTATCGTAAAGATGTGTGACTAATTAAATTCAGATACAAAAAAACGAGTGGAGAGTTTGTGATTCTCTACTCGTTTTCTTTTGTGATATAGCTTACTACTAATTGAACGGTATTCTCCAATGCCTGATAGTGTGTTCTTTCCATGCCATGTGATGCCTGAACTCCTGGTCCGATCAAAGCGCCCTTAATATCATTTCCACCTTTTAAGGCAGCTGAAACATCACTGCCATACATTGGATAAATATCTACGGCATAACTTAAATTATTCTTCTTTGCCAACTGAATCAAGTCTGTTGTCATTTGATAATCATAAGGTCCGCTGCTGTCTTTGGCACAAATGCTGACATCATATTCACTACAAGCTAAATCCAATCCAATACATCCCATATCTACGGCCAACATAGAATCAATAATATCCGGTAAAGCTGAAGCACCATGTCCGACTTCTTCATAAGTACTAAAGATAAATATCAAATTAGTAGATGGAATAATTTTTTCTTCTTTTAAAGTTTTCAGTACAGAAAATAAACAGGCACAACTGATTTTATCATCTAAAAAACGAGATTTAATAAAACCGCTCTCTGTAATCGTTGTCTTGGGATCAATCGCAATAAAATCACCATTAGAAATTCCTAATTTTAAAACATCTTCTTTATTCTTTACGATTTCATCGATACGCACTTCTAATGTGTCTGCTTTTCGCTCTAAGTTACTGGCATCTGGATGTACATGCTTGCTGGCTGCCTGACAAAGAATGGTACCAGTATATACTTTGTTATCTCGTGTATAAATGCGGCAGTATTCAGAATCTAATGTAGGCAGCGTAGGTGATCCAATAGGAGTAACCGCTAAATATCCATTGTCTTTAATCGAGCGAACCATCAATCCTAACGTATCACAATGCGCACTTAAACCTAGTGTATGATTTGTGTCTTTCCCTTCAACTTTGATCAGCAAATTTCCTTTTTGATTGCGATATGTATCATATCCCAAAGAATTTGCCTCTTTTTCTAAAAAGTCAATGGCATGCATTGTATAACCTGTTGGTGAATCAATTTGTAATAATTCTTTCGCAAAATTTAATAAATAATCTTTATCAACCATCATAAAATTACCCTTCCTTTACAATTTTATTATGATACGACCAAAAGCATTTAAATTTCAATAATAAACTACATTCATATTATAAATGGATTTCTTTTTAATTAAGGAGAAGCAAATTTCTATTATTAGTCTTCTATTTGTATAATTAATTTTCCAAGTTTTTATTCAATGCATATTATTGTAGATCGATAAAATTTCTTAGCTAAATACTGTAATCGAGTTGATGCATGATATAGAAAATCTTGATATCCACAATAGTTTTCGTCAAAATATGCGATATTTAATCTTTCACAGTTTTGATGACATATTGAAAGAAATGGACAGTTTGTACAAGCTTTACTTTTTCTCTTCTCTCTATTAAAAAAAGCTTTCGCATTGTCACATTGCGGCATAGTTTGTAGAGAGTCTTTTTTTACATTTCCACAATAAAAAGAATCCAATGCATAAAAATCACAAGGATATACATTTCCATTAGCTTCTATGACATATTGAAAGCTACAGTTGCCGCACATGCCGCATGACTGCGGCATGCGATTTTGAAATAGAAGAATTAAATTATCAAATAAAGTAACGCTGATATAATTTCCCTTTTTTACTTCTTCAAACCAAGAATTAAAAAATGCTTTATAAAAAGAAGCAAACAACCGTGGTGTTAAAGAATATTGTGTCCGTTCTGCTTTAAAAGGAGGAAGACATGCGATTAATTGTACATATCGAAAATGATTTTTTAATATCCACTGAAATAATTTTTGCGGATGTTTTGCCAGATAAGACGTTAGAACAATTAAAATATTGATATCTACTCCATATTTCTTTAATAACTCGACATTTTTAATAATTTTTGAGTATGTTTGACAAGCATTAATATCCAAACGTAAAAAATCGTGATTTTCTTTCATCCCATCTAAAGAAACACCGATAAGAAAATCATTCTTTTTAAAAAAGTTGCACCATTTATCGTTAATACATAGACCATTTGTCTGTAAGGCATAATGGATAGTCTGATTTGTCCTATGTTGATTTACATAGTTCACAAAAGAATCATAAAAAGAAAGACCAGCAAGCGTTGGTTCTCCACCTTGAAAGGCAAATGTAATATCTTGATACGATGTAAGTGCCTGATCAATCAAAGCTTCCATTGTATCTTCAGACATCATACTATGTGTCTTATTTTCTCTTAGATTGGCAACATCTTTGTAAAAACAATACTGACAATTCATATTACATAAAGATGATGCGGGCTTTATTAAAAAACTGATAGAATTCATATCCTTAGTTTATCAAATCTCTTTTAATTTCTCAAAAATGAAAAGGATTCCTCAAAAGAAGAATCCTAATGATTACATATCAAACCATTGAATACCACAAGCTTCTAATTCTACTTCAAAGGAAGAACCATCACCTTTATAGATTACAGATTTTTGTGGTTCATAAGTATTGTTGACTACACAGAAACTATTTGTTGATGGATACACATTAACATCTAAATTATAGTTATCACTATACCATTTTTTCATATCTTCTTCCTTATGTGCCGCAAAGAAGATAGCACGATATAAAAGTCGTGTATTTTCAAAACTGAATGGTAGACCATTAATATAAACAGAACGTCCCTGTCCATAATCGTTAACAGCTAAATTTACATGTAAATCTTTTTCTTTTAGAATAGTTGTTCCTGGCAATGCATACACATTGTTTACACATTCGCCCCAGTCTTCATGTTCTAATTGCTCAGTAATAAAGTGCTCATGCGTATCCCAATTATACTTATCTGTGTGCATAGTAAATCCTAATTCTTTATCGACACCTAATACATCATAGAGTGTAAAGAATTTTCCATTTTTGGCACAGGCTGTTGGTTCTCCGACGCCGATAAAGCCACCACCTTGATCAACATATTTACGTAATGCGGAGATCACAATATCATCAAATTCTTCTCCACCGCTAAAACTTGTATAAGCTGCACCAACATTTAATAAAACATCGATATCATCTAAAATAGATGGATCTTTTCGTAATTCTTCAAAACTGATAAATCGAACATCAAATGGATAACCACTCAATGCTTCCATAACACCTGTATATGAATAAATTTGTTTATACCAAATCGCATGATGTACCAAATGTGTTCCCCATCGACGAAGTTCACCCCAACTGTTTAATACACCAACTTTCATCAATGTATATGGCTCTTGTTGATTTACATGAGAATACAATTCACGGAATTCATCACATACTTTTTCAATGTAGTCAATGAATTCAGGAAATTTTAAAGCCAACTTTAAATAGCCCCCATATCCAATACGATCAACCGGACTTCTTAAGATCGCACGACGTGCAGTTACCCAGTTGATTTTGGCTTCTTTTAAAGGATCTCCGCCTTCATGGAAAGTATCTGGGAAGAAATATGGTAAAAATCTTCCTTCTGTGTATTTGACACCTTTGATATCCGAAATCAAACGAAGTGTTGTTCCAGAGCCAACGGATCCAACAACAGCATCCAAACCAATGGATTCAAAATATTTTCCAAAAGGTTCCGTACCAATCCAATGATCGCCTAAAAACATCATAGCTTCTTTTCCATATTCATGGCAAATATCAACAAATTTTTTAGCTAATTTACAAACTTCTCTTTGTTGGAAATCCATAAAATCGCGATATTCTTTTGTCGGAACACAGAAAGTTGAGTTATTAAATCCTTTATTGATAATATATTCAGGACGGAATGGATATCCTACTTCTTCTTCAAATTGTTTTAATATATATGGTGATACGGAAGCACTATATCCAAACCAGTCTACATATTTTTCTCTGGCTTGTTCATCAAACTGTAAAGTAAACTGATGGAAGAATGTTGTAAAACGAACAACATTTACATCATCACGTTCCTGACAGAACTTTCTAAATTTATCCAATACATACTTTTGTGTCTTAGGTTGACGAACATCAAAAGTCATCTGATGCTCTTCTCCCTGCCAATCATTGGTCAAAGAGTTATACATATGAACAGGGTCCCAAATCACAAAAGCTAAAAAACTTACAGTATAAGCATGATATGGTACCGTATCATGAATGATGACTTCTAGAGTATTTTCATCATATTCCCAGTTTGTTACTACGGTATCAGTAGTACGATCAATGACCTCCCACCAACGATGAATATCATCAATTGTATTCGGTTTTAATTGATCTTTATAAAAATGCTTCATGATCTGAATCTTTAATTCTGTATCTTTTGCAGTTACAAAATCAGACATCAGATACATCTGTTGTATTTCATCTGGATTTGCTTTTGCCCATTCATTATCTTTACGTGTGGTATAATATGTCGCATATTGTTTGATATCCATAGAACGAAGTTCTTTTGGCATATCCGTTCCATCACAATCACGAATCGCATCCGCTTTCCAGCGATGAATGATATCGATCGTATCATCAATCACATCGATATCTGTCGGTACTGTCACTCTTCCTTGTTTAATCATATTAATGTCCCTTCTATTGTGTCAATCAATCTTTGAAACGCAATATCACCTTGTTCATCAAAAGAGTAAATGCCACAATGTCTTAATCCTTCCACAAAGACATTGGCAATTTCTTCCTGCAGCTGTCTATCAACATTTTCTTTATTCCAAGTTTTAGAATGTTGGATCTGCTGCAGGCATTCTAAATGTGAATCTAAAAGATCTGAACAGGTACCATCTAATAAATAATCTTTCATTGCCTGCATTTCCGTCTTTAAACGAGCCGGCAATACCGCAAGCCCCATCACTTCGATCAAACCAATATTTTCCTTTTTGATATGGTGTACTTCTTCATGAGGATGAAAGATCCCCATAGGATGTTGATTGCTTGTGCGATTATTTCTAAATACAAGATCCAGTTCATATCGATCATTTCGATAACGCGCAATACTGGTAATCGTATTGTGCCATTGTCCATCTGTTTTAGCATATACTTCAACATCTGGATCATCATATTGCCGCCATAGTTGCAATATTTTATCTGCAACATCAATCAATGACTCTTTATGAATGGATGATAAACGCAATACACTTAGCGGCCAAAACAGACGATCGGCTCTTACATCATCTGTTAATTCAAAACTTTGATAAACTTTTGCGTTTGCCATCGCAAAATCATAATTTCCTCCCTGAAAATGATCATGGGATAAAATCGATCCTCCAACAATAGGAAGATCTGCATTAGAACCTAAGAAATAATGAGGAAACTGTTCAACAAATTCTAACAAACGAATAAATGTTTCCCTACAAGTTTTCATAGGTACGTGTTCACCTTTAAGTACGATGCAGTGCTCATTGTAGTAAACATATGGAGAATACTGGAAAAACCAGTCTTCTCCATTTAATTTCAAAGGGATGATACGATGGTTGCTGCGACCATCGCATCTGGAACTTCCGTAATATCCTTCACATTCTTTACAAAGCACACACGATGGATAGCTTGTTGATACACTTTTTGATGCTTTTGCGATATCTCTAGGATCTTTTTCTGGTTTGGATAAATTGATCGTAATATCCATAACTCCATATTCAGTTTCAATCTTATACGATATATTTTTATCAATCCGATCCTTACGAATATAGTTACTGGCGATACTGGTATGATAGAAATAATCAGTTGCTAGTATAGGAGAATTATTTTTCTTAGTCTCAAAAATGTGAATCATGTCCGAAGGACGAGGCATAAAACAATTCATGATTTGAGAATCAAAAGCATCGCGATTACGCAAAGTATCTTCTAAAATTCCTTTTTTTATCGCAACATCACAAAGTGGCTGCAGCAATTCGCTCACATAGTGATAGGATACCCTTTGATCACATGGTATATAATTTTCTTCTTTCAAACAGGCCAGTATACGATTACGCGCATAAATCCGATCGGTTGGTTCCATCAAATTTTGCTCTATCGCATAATCCAGCAAAGTTTCAATAATTGCTTCCATACGTATCCCTTTTATACGATACGATTTTCAGTTTCCGGATCAAAGAAGTGAATCTTACTTAAATCCATTGTTAGATCCAGATCTTCATGTCCTTTAGCCTCTAGACGAGAGGCGATTTTTGCGCTCATTGGCTCTCCGTTATAAGTTCCATGCAAGATGTATTCGTGTCCTAATAATTCAGCTACATCAATATGGAATGTGAAACGAGCACTTGGATATGTCTGTGCTACAATGCCTTCTGCATGCATATCTTCTGGACGGATACCCATGATAACTTTTTTACCTTCATATGCTTGCATTTTATCCTGGAACATATCTGGAATTTGGATCTTGTGTTCTCCACAACTAAAGATTCCGTTAGAATATGTACCGTGAATAAAGTTAGTAGCTGGAGCGCCTAAGAATCCTGCTACAAACATATTTGCTGGATTGTTATAAATTTCTTTTGGTGTACCAATTTGTTGAATGTATCCAGCTTTCATAACAACGATACGATCTGCCATTGTCATAGCTTCCGTTTGATCATGAGTAACATAAATGGATGTAGCCCCAATACGTTCATGTAATTTAATAATTTCACTACGCATCTGTACACGCAATTTAGCATCCAGATTGGACAATGGTTCATCCATCAAAAAGACCTTTGCGTTTCGTACAATAGCACGACCTAGTGCAACACGCTGTCTTTGTCCACCAGATAGTGCTTTTGGCTTACGATCCAAATAATCTGTAATTTCCAAGATACGTGCTGCTTCTTTTACACGTTTATCAATTTCATCCTTTGGTGTTTTTCTTAATTTCAAACCAAATGCCATATTATCATAAACACTCATATGCGGATACAAAGCATAAGACTGGAATACCATTGCGATATCACGATTTTTTGGTTCAACATCGTTCATTAATTTTCCGTCGATATAAAATTCTCCTGCAGTAATATCTTCCAATCCTGCAATCATACGAAGTGTTGTAGACTTACCACATCCAGATGGTCCTACAAATACGATAAATTCTTTATCTTTGATTTCCAGGTTAAAATCAAAGACAGCTTGTACATTGTTATCATAAACTTTATCAATATGTCTTAAAGACAATTCTGCCATATTTATTTCCTCCTACTGATACTTCCGATTGTAGAGATAGATCAGGACCATAATTCCAATAACCCCGACAATCTCCATCATCAAATTTGGGATTCCTATTGTTTTTTGCCCCATGATTACAAGACCAACACAAATGACAAATGCAATCAAAGACAAAATGGTTTTAATAATATTATTATCTTGCATATGCATCCTCCTTTAATTAGTCTTTTAGACCACCAAGGCTCATTCCTTGTGTTAACTTCTTTTGAACGATAATATACAAAATCAAAGTAGGAACCATTGCGATTACCAAACCAGCATACATTACACCATATTGAGCAGCAGAACGCTGCGCCTGCATCAAATTACGCAAACCTACAGATAATGTCGCATGATCTGTTTGTAACAAAGTAAACGCTACGATATATTCATTCCAATATGCCAAAAATTGGAACAAAATAACAGTGATGATGCTTGGTCTAGCCATAGGAATCATGATCTTTGTCATGGTTTTAAAATAGCCACAACCATCAATTAAAGCTGCTTCTTCATATGCTTTTGGCAATGTTCTAAAGTAACCTGTTAATAAATAAACAGTAAACGGAAGACTTGTAGAAGCATAGACGATAGCTAATACTAATTTGTTATCAATCAAGAAATTTGTAAGTCCCAACATGTTATCAAAGTTAAATAACATCATATAAATTGGTAATACAATATAGTTCATGTTGATAAATAATCCTGCCATAAACAAGAGATTCATAAACTTCTTTCCCTTGAAGTTGAAACGAGCTAAGACATAGGAGCATGGTAAAGCTACGACTAATAAAATGACTAAAGCCATCGCAACTACGATTACAGTGTTTAATAAGTAATCGCCCATTCTGGCTTTTTCAAAGGCAGTAACATAATTTGACCATTGAAGTACAGCTGGTAATGCCCATGGGTTATCGGCATTTAATTCTAACTGTGTTTTTAAACTTGCCAAGAAAACCCAAATAATAGGAATTACGATCGTAACCGCAAATACGATCATTGCGAAATAAACAAAGATCTTGTACCAGGAATGTGGGGATAAACTCTTAAGCTTTTTCATCTAGACACCTCCTAATACTGTAATGGTTCACGTTTAGTGACCTTATTCAATGCACCCGCCATCGCAAAGGCAAGGATAAAAGTAATAACACCGATAGCCATACCATATCCTAAGTTACCTGAGAAGGCTTTAGAGTACATGTAATTCAACATAACTTGCGTACCAAATTGACCATCAGTGTTTACCTGAACAAACAAGAAACTCAAATTGATCGTTGAAATAACGAAGAATGTCAAGGTTTGACGAATGTTATCCCAAATTAATGGCAATGTGATCATGAAAAATTGTTTGAACTTTCCAGCACCTTCCAAAGAAGCTGCTTCATACAAATTTTCTGGAATAGATGTCATACTAGCCATGTACATAACCATGTAATATCCAATGGCTTGCCATACTAAAGCTCCAATGATCGAGAAAATAATAATTTCAGGATCTCCCATCCATTGACGACATAAACTATCTAAGCCAATCGTTGATAAAAAGCTGTTTAACAATCCATTGCTTGGTGCATAGATAGCAGAGAAAATACCGGCAATGATAACAATATTTAAAATATTTGGAATATAGAAAATTACACGGAATAAATTCTTTCCTTTAAAGTTTTCACGTGTTAATAACGTCGCAAATAAAATAGCTAAAACAATCGTAAACATGGTTACGATGACAATAATAAGAATCTGATTTTGAATGGATTCCAAAAAGATCTTATCATTGAACAAAGTTTGGAAGTTCTTAAGGCCGATAAAAGTCTCACCACCGACAAATCCAGCTTTTTGATACAATGAATACCGGAATACTTGAATCGTTGGTATTACGATAAACAATGTTACTAAAATCAAAGCTGGCGCTAGACAAGCGATGACAAAACGGCGCTGTGATTTCTTTTTTGTCATAATCTCCAACCTCTCCTTATGTAGTAAGAAAGCGGTGAAGAATCACCGCTTTTAATAAATATCACTGTGTTTCTTAATCTTTTGCTAATGGATGTTCACGTAAAGTTGTCCAAAGCTCAGTCAGTGATTCTTGCCAAGTATCAACAGATACGCCTTCTTTACCGCTAGCGATTTCTTCGATTGGTCCATACATAGTACCCTTGAAATCAACATCTGGAACAGCAGTAGCATCATATGCAGCATATGTACCAGAAACAGCTTTTACACCTTCCTGATTATAAACATCAAACAATCCTTTTAATTGTTCATCCGCTAACAAACTTGCAGAATCTTTTCTTGGAGAAACGATGTTATGAGATGCGAAAATCTTAGCTGCATCTTCAGAATATAAGAACTTGATGAATTCTTTTGCATCATCAGCATTAGCAGCTTCTGCAGGAATCCATACTTGTTCTGTCATTGTTGTAACAACACGGTCTCCGCCTTCTTCAAATGCTGGTAAAGGCATAACTCCCCAAGAGAATCCTTCTGGTGTAGTTTCAGCCATTTCACTGATGATCCAAGAACCATTTGGCATAAACAATGCTTTTCCATCGATCATTGACTGCTGGTTCTTAGTGAAACCACCATCAACATTGGCATTGGCAACTGTATCTTTTTCCAAATATTCTGGGCCAACTAATGTTGCCAAAGTTTCAAGAACTTCTTTTCCTTGTTCAGAATCCCAAGTTCCTTCACCATACTTCAATGCATTTTCGAAGTATTCTTCTCCACCAGCCTGATACAACAATCCTAATACAGTATTATCGAAATAACCTTTAATTGGATATGTGAATAAATATTTGTCAGAATTTTCACTATGAATTTGATCACCTAAAGCCCACATTTCATCCCAAGTCTTAGGAAGTTGATCTTCAGATAATTCAGCTTTGTTGTAGTATAGACCAGCTGGAGTATACATGATTGGAGCTAAGTAAGCTTTTCCATCGCCGAAGTAATCAGAAGTTGGTTCTGTAATAGAAGTATCGATTTCATCAGCAACTTCTTCCATTACATCGCTGATATCTAAAACATTTCCATTATTTAACATTGATTCTGTATAATTGGAAGCCTGTCCTAAGTTATAGTAAACCAAGTCAGCGTATTTTCCAGAAGCGTTGTCTTTTTGCATTTCCTGATCGATATCTTTACTGAATCGAATCTGTACATCAACATCTGGATTTGCTTCTTCGAATGCTTCAGCAGCTTCTTCCAGGAATTCTGTACCATTACCACCTTCAAAAGCATCAAAAGCCAAGATTCGTTGACCATCATCATTTGTAGGCACTTCTTTTTCTCCCGAATCCGTGCTTCCTGAGCTACATCCAGTAACCATTGTAGCCATTGCCAGAGCTAAAGCTCCAGCTCTCATTAGTTTGTTCATTATAATCCTCCTTTGAACATAGCTTTTAACTACTTAAAGTATACAAAAATGTAAGCGCTTTTTCTATGTGATTCTTGTTTTCGATTTTATATATATTGCTTTTTGTTAATACTTCCTCAAAATTTCGAAATTTTCACATAATTATATGCTACACTTTTTTCATAAAAGGAGATTAACTATATGAGCCAACCCAATATTGTTTTATTTATGTGTGATCAGTTTCGCGGCGATTGTCTTTCTATTGAAGACCATCCAGATGTCAAAACACCATTTTTAGATTCTATAGGAAATCAAGGTGTTGTATTTGAAAATGCATATAGTGCTACACCAAGTTGTATTCCCGCAAGAGCTGCCCTTTTGACTGGAAGAAGCCAAACAGGACATGGTCGTGTCGGCTATCAAGATAATGTAGACTGGGACTATACACATTATATGGCCGAAGAATTTTCCAATGCCAACTATCAGACTCAATGCATTGGTAAAATGCATGTACATCCACCTAGACTTTCCTGCGGCTTTCAAAATTTAAAGCTTCATGATGGTTATTTGGCTTGCTATAGAAATAATAATGCACCTTATTGGATGCATCAAAGCGTACACGATGATTATTTGTTTGACCTTCAAAATCAAACCAATCGCTTTAGTGATGTAACGTCCAGCGGACCTGAATGTAATTCCTGGATCACGCATCCATGGATTTATGAAGAAAGGCTACATCCAACCAATTGGGTAGCCGATCAAAGCATACGTTTTATACAAACAAGAGATCGAACAAAACCTTTCTTTTTAATGTCCTCTTTTGTTCGCCCACACCAACCATTAGATCCGCCTCAGACATATTACGATATGTATAAAAATAAAGAATTACGAAAACCAGCACAAGGCGATTGGGATGAAAATGAAAATACAAAAAGACACAAATTTCAATATGATTCGATTTATGGAACCGATGATGCTAGTCTACAACACGATGCAATGGCTGGTTATTATGGATCTATTACTCATGTGGATCATCAAATTGGACGAGTTTTGTTGTCTCTGCAAGAAGATGGCATTTTAGAAGATACGATCATATGCTTTGTAAGTGATCATGGTGAAATGCTTTTTGATCATGGACTATGGCGTAAAGTTTTCCCTTATCAAGGAAGTATTCATATTCCTTTCTTGATTCGTATAGGCAAAAATGTAACTACAACACAAATAGGACGGCTACAGAATGTTGTTGAATTAAGAGATATCATGCCTACATTATTAGATTTATGTAATTTAGACATACCAGATACAGTTGACGGAATTTCTTTAAAACCTTTATTAGAAGGCAAAGATGCAAAAACAAGAGAGTATTTACATGGTGAACACAGTTTCCATTCCGATTTTTCTAATCACTATATTGTCACAGAAAATTATAAATATATTTGGTACAGCCAAACTGGTAAAGAACAATTTTTTGATTTAAAAAACGATCCAATGGAAACGCATGATGCGATAAATGATTCATCATATCAATCCATCATAGATCAATTAAGAAAAACATTGATTCAGGAATTAAAAGATCGTCCAGAAGGTTATAGTGATGGTACTCAATTGATCGTGGGTCAAGAAGCAGTCAATATGATTCCCCATCGTAAATAAGTCAAAGGCAAGCTTTTTAAAAGTTTGTCTTTTTTATTGAAATTTAAAATACATAAATAATAAAAACAAAATTTTATATTACGAAACGAGTTGTTTTGTTTGTTAGGAATATACATATTTTAACTTGTGAAAAAATTAATTTGTTCATTGATTTTAAAAGAAAGCTGTGATACAGTGTCCTTGGTAAGATAGAAATATCTTTAACAATGGAGGAATTCAAAAATGTCAAAGAAAATCGTATTAGCCGGTGCATGTCGTACCGCAATCGGTAAAATGGGTGGTGCTTTAAGCAATACGCCAGCTGCCGATTTAGGCGCTATCGTAATCAAAGAAGCATTAAACCGTGCCGGTGTTAAACCTGAACAAGTTGATGAAGTTCTAATGGGTTGTGTTATTCAGGCTGGTTTAGGACAAAACGTTGCTCGTCAGGCATCTATTAAAGCAGGTCTTCCTGTAGAAGTTCCTGCAGTTACTTTAAACGTTGTTTGTGGTTCTGGCTTAAACAGCGTTAACCAGGCTGCAGCTATGATCAAAGCTGGACAAGCTGATATTGTAGTAGCAGGTGGTATGGAAAACATGTCTATGGCACCATTTGCCCTAAACAAAGCTCGTTTTGGATATCGTATGAATAACGGTGTTTTAGTAGATACTATGATCAACGATGCTCTAACAGATGCATTCAATCACTATCATATGATGATCACTGCTGAAAACATTTGTGATCAATGGGGATTGACTCGAGAAGAATTAGATGAATTTGCTGCTAACTCTCAACAAAAATGTGAAAAAGCACAAGCAGAAGGTAAATTCGATGATGAAATCGTACCAGTTCCTGTAAAAGTGAAAAAAGAAATCGTAGAATTCAAAAAGGACGAAGGACCTCGTGCTGGTACTACTGTTGAAACTTTAGCTAAATTACGTTGCTGCTCTGGAAAAGATGGTGGATTAGTAACTGCCGGAAACGCTTCTGGAATCAACGATGGAGCTGCTGCTATCGTAGTTATGAGCGAAGAAAAAGCTAAAGAATTAGGTGTAAAACCAATGGCTACATGGGTAGATGGTGCATTAGCTGGTGTAGATCCAAAAATTATGGGAATCGGACCAGTTGCAGCCACTAGAAAAGTCATGGAACGTACAGGATTAAGCGTTGATGATATGGATTTAATTGAAGCTAACGAAGCCTTTGCAGCACAATCTGTTGCTGTTGCCAAAGATCTTAACTTCGACATGAGCAAAGTTAACGTAAACGGTGGAGCTATCGCATTAGGTCACCCAGTTGGTGCCAGTGGATGCCGTATCTTAGTCACTCTGTTACATGAAATGCAAAAACAAGATGCTAAAAAAGGTCTTGCAACTTTATGTATCGGTGGCGGTATGGGATGTGCCACTATCGTTGAACGCGACTAACACTTACAACTTTATATATAATAAAAGGACGTTTGAAATTCATCAGACGTCCCTTTTCTTTGTTATATATTTAGATGCTTCTTTCATAGTTAATGAAGAAAGTTTTTCTTTATATTGATCAAGGAAAGATATTACCCATTCTGGATCGGTTTTAGAATATTGTCTTAATGCCCAACCCATCGCTTTATTTATAAAGAATTCCTTTGATCCTATACAATTTAAAAGAATAATGGATAAAACTTCTGTATCAGTTTTGTCCTTATACAAAAGTTGATGATCTATACTCGTATGTTTTAACCAAATATTATCTGATTTAGACCATTCTATCATTACTTGTTTGATTCTTATATCTCTTAAACCGATATCTCCAATAACAGTATCCAGTGCATCTGTTATATCCCACCAATTCCCTTTTTGAATGAAAATTTTGATCTTATTTAAATCTTCAAAAGTAAGATATGATGATAAGGTTGATAAATAATCACATACGAAATATTGAAATTCTCTATGTTCATCATAAAAACATTCGTCTAATAAATTCCAGTTAATTGTATGTCGTTTCTTTTCCAGCTTTAAAAAATCTTTGTATAGATTTTTGCGTTGTGATGAAGGTATTCCATAAAAGATAAATTGATTTTTCATATAAGCAGACATTTTATCTGCTTGTATAGAATCGCCAGAATTTTCCATAAGCTCTTTAAGGATGAAATAATAAGACGGCATAAAATTGCTTTCTACATTACACTGTAATGGAAAATATTATAAATATTAATACAGATGATAACGATCATCAAACCAATAAAAAGCTTATCAACAGTTGAATCAACGATCTTTTTATTGATCTTTCGGCCAAAAATTCCACCTAGTATACCACAGAAAATCATACCAATAAGCAACGTTAAATCAATTGGACTCACTCCACTGATAAGATTACTGATCAAACTGGCACCTTGTGAAAACAAAATAATATATAGTGAATTCTGTGCGGCTTCTTTAGTCTTCATTGTAAAGAAGAAATATAAGACAACCAAATTGATTGGACCGCCGCCAATACCCAAAAAGGATGAAAAACAACCTAAGAGCAATCCAATGAAAATACATGCCAGAAGATTTGTTACCTTGTAAGTTTTGATCTTATCTTTTTGAATCGTATAAATCAATGTCCCAAGCGTGATCAAAAGTAAAACAAAAGCTTGAACCGCACCTGCTGTATTTGGTGATTCAAATAAAGAAGATACAATACTAAATAATTCTTTTCCAATCAAGCCACCTATAGCGGCACCAATGGCCAAAGGTGTTCCAGTTTTCATATCGACCGTTGAATCTTTGGCAACAAAACTTTTACAAACTGAATATGTAGTCATTGATAAAACCGTACATCCAGAAAGAAAATTGATCACAGATACATCTAAAACACCAAAAGCATCCATGACTGGTTTGATAATAATTCCACCGCCAATACCACAAATAGCACCAATGATCGAAGCTAGAAAACTAATCAAAAAAAACAATATATACATAAAACCCTCTCCTTTATAAGAGTCATAACCATTCTTATCCTTTATTATTTTACACTATCCCTCTTTAAAATTTTTAGAACATATTGTCTATTTCTTTAGAAGGATTGTTCTTCCCTATTCTCTAATATTTATTTTGTTTTATAATGAAAGAACAGAAGTGAGAGGTAATATCATATGAAAACTTTTATTGCGGTCGATTTAGGCGGAACCAATATTCGTGCTGCTTTAGTATCTGAAGATGGAAAAATCTTAGATGTAAAAAAAGATAAGACAGAAGCACAATTAGGCAAAGAGCATATCATGAAAAAAATGGAAACTTTGATTTCTTCTTTAGATAATTATGAAAGCGCCAGCGGTATTGGTTTAGGTATTCCTGGCCCTACCGATACAGTAAATGGAAAAATTATCATTTCTAACAATTTACCAGATTTAGTAGGATACCCAATTGCCGATCGTATTCGAAACTATTTTAAAAAACCAACTTTTATGGCAAATGATGTAAAGGTAGCTGGTTTAGCCGAAGCCTTGTTAGGAGAAGGAAAAGGAAAAAAGAATTTATATTATTTAACAATTTCAACCGGGGTAGCCGGTGCGATGATACTTGATGGTAAAGTGTTATCTGGTTTTCATGGTCATGGCGGTGAAATTGGTAATGCGATCATTGATCCATCCAGAGAACCAATCAACGGATTAAATCCAGGAGCGGCTGAATCTTGGGTATCTGGACCAGCTATCGTTCGTGAAGCCAATAAAGCCTGCCAAAAAGAGTTTGCTCACGCTGGAGAAGTATTTGAAGCTGCTAAAAGTGATGAAAAAGCTAAAGCTGTTATCGAACGCTTTAAAGAAGATCTGGCAATTTTATTAGCGAATGTATGCTTTGTATGTGATCCAGAACGCATTTTGATTCAAGGTGGTGTAATGAAATCAGGATCCGATTTCTTAGATGACGTGCAAGATAGAATGCGTAAATACTTATTCCCTGGCATGCGCAAGACAACATTGGCAAGTGCAACATTAGAAGAAAGTGGATTGATTGGTGCCGCAATGCTTGCTAAATCACAAATAGAATAACAAAAGTCGACCTAAGCGTTGACTTTTTTATCATTCTTGATTTTCTGTGACCTATGAAATGATATATTTCATAGATAAAGGATGAATATTATGATAAAACGTTAGAATTTAAAATCAATATAAATGCTGTCGACTTTGAAAAAAATTAAATTACGTAAATGAAGAAACAACATATTTTTTTGAAGAAATCTCATCTTGTGAAGTATCTTCTGATATTATGCAGAAAGAAAAAAGAAAATATGTTCCTGTAGACAGCTATTTACCTATCGGTAGTATCCAGCTTATGATTTTTGTTGAACTGAAAACGAAAGATCAAACTACGATCATGATCGTAGTAAGAGATTTTCCTGTGCAGCCATACACTAAAGAATATGATCAACTTCTTAAAAGCTGTAAGAATTTAGAACAGAAAAAAAGTATTGATGAAATAAAAAATGGGTTTGTCTCATTTTTTAATTTTGTCCTACTAAAAGTTCAAAAAATCATCTTCTGCAAACATTCTTTGCATGACAAAACGCAATCTCTGTTTTACTATGAAGTTAGAAAAGAGGTGGCATGTATGACATATATAACATCAAATTTGAAATTCTTACGAAATAGAAAGAACATCTCACAAGATGAACTGGCAAAACGACTTTTTGTGACACACCAGACTATTTCCAACCATGAGAATGGAAAATCTTTTCCAAATTTAGATATGATAGAAAAATATGCTTCCTTTTACAATGTTTCTTCTCAAGATATAATTTATAAAGATCTTTCTTTAAAACAAAAATCATCAAGAATCATTTTTGACAGCATTATCTTTGATACCCAGGATAAAGTATTTATCATATTAGATGGCTCTAAAGGAACATATTCTTATAAAAATATCAAGAAATGTGAAATACTTAATGAAAAAGCTCGGTTTCGCGGAAAAGGAACTCCTTTTACACATCAAGTCGTAACAGGTGTTGATTGGATGATTGCCGCAAATTTTCTGGAACAGCCATTTTATGTAGGTCTTAGAATTACTATGAAAGATGATACTCCATTAGTAGTTTATATCAACAAAAATCCGACACGCACCCAGACAGACCAACATATACAAGCGTATCATCAAGCACAAAAGATCAAACATTTAATCGATCGAATCATAAACAAATATCAATTAGATTCTGGTCCGGTTACCGTCAACAAAGAGAAGCAAACTTTTACCATTTATTTAGGACAATGTGGTGAATATTCTTTAAAGGAACTTGTAAAATGCAGCATCGTTTTTGAAAAGGCAAAAGATGGTTTTGATCATCCTTTTGCCAGACAAATGTTGATAAGTCCTATGACACGAGGTTTTGCGGCCATCTATGCCATCCATATAGGATTACAATTTACTTTTGAAAATGGGGATAAAAAATATGCATATATTTCTGAAAAGAAAATTCAACCATATTCGGATGAATATAGAAAAATACACCTGCAAGCCCAACAAATTCGCAAAAGCATTTCAAAATACATTACACATTAGATATCCGAAAGGATATCGTGAAGTGAAAAAGTAAATTCCACACCTGGAAAGAAATTTAGAAAAGTGGAAAT